>JAISZB010000186.1 GCA_031269465.1 Clostridiales bacterium
ATCATATTGATTCTGCGTGCGGAAGAGTGCATGCGCAGATGTATAAAGCGGCAGGCCCTCTGAAAACCGCCGCCTTCGATACAGCAAAGGGTTTATTTCCCGAAAAGGCGAATTTCAATGAAAGATGCAAAACCTGCCCGTTTCGCGAAAGCGCCTTAGGATTTGCGGCTAATGCGGCATATTCCCAAACTATGGACTGCATAAGCCGGCATGCCGCCGACGTCGAAAAATTCAGCAGCACACATTATTTTCACAATTTAGCGCAAAATGAAGGGGATTCCCTTGCGGAGGCCATGGACGGCCTCGTCGGAAGCGGAAAACGCCGAAGAACCGGCATTCGGCAAGCGCCAATCAGCGGAATCAGCAGAATCAGATGGCAGCTCTACAGAGCCGAACGCAGAAATCGGCAAAAATTCCGATGAATCTCCCGCTGGCGGCGGAGGCGCCGGCCAAGAAGCGGCGGAGCGACCGCTTAAGGCTTTTTACAGCGTAGAGCTTGATTCAAGGAGCAAAAAAGATGCATGTGGCATAATAAGCGGCGCCTTGGATCAAGCAGGCATGCATTCCTATTTATGGCCTAAGAAGCAGCCTCGGCTTAAAAAATAAGCTCTCAGGATGTTGAGGGGGCGAACAACAGGATAGTTTCGAGCAGGCAAAAGAAAAAGGCATGTCATGGAGCCAAAGAGGAAGCATTAATTTAGCATTGTCGCCGTGCTTGAAACAAAATGGCGGATTGCATAATTGGATAAAGATAGGGGATGTCAAATTTTCATTTTAATTATAAATTCATAAAATAAGGAAAACATATATTATAAGATTATAAATGTTGATTTATAAGTTTTACATTTTTAAATGTATATTCGAGTTAACCTTTGAACTTTTACGCAAGGATATCATGCTCTTTTTACTGGTAAATTATGTAATAAGCTGTCGGAACAGTTCCGAAGTTATCACAGTTCGGGATTTGGATATCCGAAAAATCGAAGCCTCACGCATTGAGGAAGACCCGAACGCAATGGTCGTGTTCTTTAAGATGAACCTTTCCACCGGCTGGGATTGCCCGCGCGCGGAAACGATGATGTCTTTCCGTCACGCCAACGACTATACCTATATCGCGCAGTTGTTAGGACGCATGATTCGCACTCCGCTTGCCCGCCGTGTGGAGTCCGATGCCGAACTGAACAATGTGGCTTTGTATCTGCCGTTCTTTGATGAGGAAACCGTCAAAATGGTAGAGCAAGCCCTCCGTGACAGCGAGGCGATTGTTCCGTCCGAAACTTGCTCTCATAAGGAACTCATTACGCTAAAACGCGCACCTGAGTTTGCAGATGTGTTCAGTGATTTAGATTTGACTACCTATCGCATAGACGCAGCTCGGAAAGCCCCCGCTCTGCGTCGGTTAATGGCTCTTGCACGCGCCTTAACGCAGGATATGATTGCGCCTGCGGCAAGGCAAAGCACACTCAAAAAGGTGCTGGACGAGTTTGATAAGGAAGTAGCCGCACTCAAAGCGAACGTCAAGTTTGACGAAATTTCCAAGGCTGTCACGGCTTTGGCTCTTCGGACGCTGACGATTGACTATGGCAGCGAAGCGACGGGAACCGCAGACGATGCAGGTTTTGTGGAACTTTCGGAGTATGATTTGAACAATCTTTTCGAGCGGTCGGGCAAAATCCTCGGCGGCAACCTGCACAGGGAATACTGGGGATGTCATGCGAGCCGTGACCACGAGGATGTTAAAACCGAGATTATTGTTATGGCTAACGATAATGCCGCAATGGAGCGGTTGGATACTTTCGCCGACAAGCTGTTCAACGATTTATACGATGCTCACCAGACGGCTTTTCGCAAGTTGAAAGATGAACGCAAGGATACCTATAAAAAGTTGGCGCAGTCCTCATCCACGCCTATTCCGCTTACATGGGAATTGCCGCAGACGATTGACTTTGCCATCGGCGAGGATTCGCAGACCTACGAAAACCATCTGTTTATTCCCACCGAGGGCGGCGATTTTAAGGTTAGCTTGAACGATTGGGAAAGCGGGTTGATAAAAGATGAACTGAAAAGCGGTGCCGTGACTTGGCTTCGTAACCTTGACCGTAAAAAATGGTCGTTGGAAATCCCTTATGAAGTGGGAGGGGTTACGACTTCGATGTTCCCCGATTTAGTGGTGGTCAGCGCAGATGCTCACGGATACGTTTTTGCTGTGCTTGAACCGCACGACCCAAGCCGCAAGGACAACTACCCCAAAGCAGTCGGATTGGCGAGATTTGCCGAAAAGCACGGCGAGCATTTCGGACGCATTCAGCTTATCCGCAAAGCAAAAGGCGCAGACAGGCGCGACCACTTCTACCGCTTGGATATGGGCAAATTAAGTGTTCGCAACAAAGTGCGCGGCGTAACGTCAAATGAGGAACTTGATAGGATATTTGACGAGGATGCCGTAACCGAGGATTAAAGAAATAGGCGCAATTAATGAGGATGCAATCCTATGGAGCATCAATCCGTAGAATGGAAACAATCATGGCGCGACGAATATCTGAAATGGATATGCGCCTTTGCAAACACACAGGGCGGTATCATCATTATCGGCAAGGACGATACGGGAGTCGTTGTTGGCGTGGATGACGCTGCAAAGCTGTTAGAGGATTTGCCAAATAAAATCCGTAACGCGCTTGGTATTGTCGCGTCAGTCAACCTTGAAAGCGAAAACGGAAAACCATATATCAGTATCGAGGTCAGCTACTATGATTTTCCCGTTAGCTATCACACGGTAAATACTATGTCCGTTCCGGCAGCACGACGCAGGAATTGAACGGGAGTGAGTTGGACAATTTTGTCCTGCGCCGCTATGGAAAGACGTGGGACAGCATTACTGACCCGCTAGTAAAGGTTTCGCAGTTGGATACTTCCTCATTCCGCAAATTTCGCGAGAAGGCTCTCGCTGCCGAGCGCCTGAAAAAAGCGGACTTGGAAATCAGCGACGAAGCCTTGCTTGACAGTCTGATGCTGATTGAGAACGGCAATCTGACCCGCGCCGCTATTCTTCTTTTCCACGACAATCCGGAGCGTTATGTATTTGGCGCCTATATCAAGGTCGGATATTTTGATAACGATGCCGACCTGCGGTATCAGGACGAAGTTCACGGCTCGCTTATAACAATGGCGGACAGAGTTGTGGAAGTCATTTATCAAAAATACTTCAAGGGCATTATCAGCTACGACGGGCTTCAGCGCATCGAGGACTTCCCAGTGCCGCGCCCGGCAATGAGGGAGGCCATTTTGAATGCCATCGTTCATCGCGACTATACAACGGGCATTCCAATTCAGATAAAAGTTTTCAAAGACAGGGTTATCATCTACAACGACGGAAGATTGCCTGAAAACTGGACTGTCGCTGATTTGCTCACGACTCACAGGTCACGCCCGCATAATCCGAAAATCGCTAATACCTTCTTTCGCTCTGGTTGATTGAGACTTGGGGACGCGGAATTGAGCGGATAACAACCGCTTGCAAAGAAGCGGAAAAGCCTGAGCCGCTATTTGAAGCGTCTTCCTCTGAAATCAAAGTCACATTTTTCACCGATGCAAACATCGGTGAAAACATCGGTGATAGCATCGGAGAAAGCGTCGGCGTTAATGAAACTCAAAGAAAAATAATGGAAATAATGCTTGGGACGCCGACCATCAGCGCAAAAGCAATCGCGAGTGAAATCGGCATCGCAAAACGGAACGTCGAAGCCAACATCAGCTTTTTGAAGAAAGCAGGATTCGTCGAGCGCATCGGTGCGGCAAAGGGTGGGCGTTGGGTGGTCAAAGGAGAAAACAGTCAAGAGCGATGAGGTAAAACGCCAAAGGAAATTGAAGCAAGCGAGGCAGAAGCACTTTAGCTTCGTTGACAATCAAAGAAACAATTGCCAACATTCATAGTAAAAAGTATCTGCTGCCGTCTATTCAACGGGAGTTTGTCTGAGACTGCGACCAAATAACCCAGTTGTTCGACAGTCTCATGCTCGGATATCCAATAGGTTCATTCCTAATTTGGGAAGTCGGAGCGGCCAACGTGAAAGAGTTTGTCTTTTACGAATTCCTCCGCAATTACCACGAAAAGGACTGCCGGCATAATACGAAAGCCAGCGTCATAGGAAGTGAGACCGTCACGGCTATTTTAGATGGCCAACAACGGCTGACTGCTATTTATGTCGGTCTAATGGGGTCGTTTGCTTATAAGAAGCCTTATATGAGGTATGATAACCCGAAGGCGTACCTGTGAGGAAGTTGTACTTGAACCTGTTGAAAAAATCGGAACTGTTCCGACAACTCTATTTGCATTATTCACCAGTCAAAAGAGCATAAAATTCTTGCAGAAAAGTTCAAAATTTAAGAGAATATATGTTTTAATTTGCAAAATATATCAATGAATTTGTATAATTATTAGATGATGTATATGTTTTAATAAATTATATGTATAAATATAGCAACATTAACGACAAAATTATTCAAAATGACAGTCACTTTGCAAACCGTCGGAATAGCTATAAAAAATCTGACGATGATGACTGGTTCTATGACTTCTCTTTTTTGGCAGATGAAGAGCATAGAAATGACGATGAACATTACTGGTTTCACGTCTGTGATGTTCTTGATTTCGATAAACTTTCTGACGCGATGAAGTATCTACAAAAGGTCAACAGCTATCTCGTGAAAATCGGAAAGGGAAATTATGATGAAGAAAAATTCCCTGAGTTCTTTGCCGCTCGCGAGACTCTAATTGTGGAACGGCTGAAAAAAGAACTGCAGAGGTGACCTTATGCCATTTACAATCGTCCGTCAGGACATTACGAAAATGAAAGTTGACGCAATCGTCAACGCCGCGAATACCGACTTAGCACAAGGCGGCGGCGTTTGCGGAGCAATATTCAAAGCGGCGGGAGCTGTGCAACTTCAAGCAGCTTGTGATAAACTCGCGCCGATTCATACAGGTGAGGCAGTCATCACGCCGGGTTTTAAGCTTCCTGCGAAGCACGTCATACATACGGCGGGTCCCGTCTACCGCGACGGCAAGCACGGCGAAGAGGAGCAACTCCGTTCTTGTTAACAGCCTAAAGCGCGCCATTGAGAACCAGTGCGGCAGTATCGCCTTTCCGCTGATTGCAAGCGGTATATATGGCTATCCTAAAGACGAGGCACTTCGTGTGGCGACTGCCGTTATCGGAGAATTTCTCGCCGAACACGAGATTGACGTTTTTCTTGCCGTGTTCGATAAGGTTGCATTCACGGTAAGCGAGAAACTGCTCGGCGAAGTCGCAATCTATATTGATGAGCATTATATCGAGGAGCATCAAGAGGTGCGGCGAAAGATGCTCGCCGTGGAACAGGAAGCACTCGACGAACCGTTCTCCGATACGCTCTTGCGGCTGATTGACGCCAAAGGCAAGAAGGATGTGGATTTTTACAAACGCGCCAACCTCGACCGAAAGCTGTTCTCTAAAATTAGGACGGGCAAAGGCTACACGCCGAGCAAGAAAACAGCCCTCGCCGTGGCTCTAGAGTTAAATCTTGATGAGACAGACGACCTTTTGGAGCGGGCAGGTTACGCGCTCTCCCGCAGCCAGAAATTTGACGTGATTGTCGAATACTTCATCGTCAGCGGCAAGTATGACATTTTCGAGATAAATGAAGTGCTGTTCAAATACGACCAGTCGCTGTTGGGAGGATAAAAAGGTGTCTTGATTTTTGAGGAAAGGCCAATAAATTGGAATTTGTATTCGTAGGCAATCAAAGGCGTTAGACTCGCCTAAACTCGTGAATCCTCTCTTTCAGTTGGACTATTGCCTTGGGCGATGCCGCCACATCTGCAATACTTGGAGGGATACAATGAACACTGTAAAAAAGCACAGCGCGGCGATATGGATATACTCTGCGATCTTGATATTTGTAGCTGCTAATATCTTGAATTTTAGCGATATGGCTTATGGGAACGGTAATCCACAAAGCCTAATTGTGACGCTATGTTATATGGCGTTTTGGGCCGTACTGCTCAAATTTGGTGCACAAAATAAACAGGTCTCAACTTTTTCGGTTGTCGCCGCAATAATTTCATTTGCAGCAACAGTTTTTGGGTTCATAACTGCTACATCACAACGGTGCTTTTTGCAAACGGATACGAACTGCTTCATGACCGCATCGACATCAGAGCGGTCGGTCAGATTACCGAGAAAGAGTATTCCGTCGGAGGCGGCACCGCGCTACTGGATGCAATCGGCAGGACGATTCACAAAATTGGCAACGCCCAACGGCATACCGCCGACGACTACCGCGCCGAAAAAGTGATGTTCGTCATCATCACCGACGGTGAGGAAAACAGCAGCCGTGAATATTCGTCTGACAAAGTAAAAGAGCAGATTGAACACCAGAAGACCAAGTACGGCTGGGAGTTCATATTCCTTGGAGCAAACATCGATGCTGTGCAGACGGCAGGACGTTTCGGAATCGCTCCCGACCGCGCAGTTGATTATCTCGCTGACGGCGCGGGAACTGAACTAAACTTCAAAGTGATGAGCGCAGCGGTTGCGTCGTTTCGCGAAACAGGCGAAGTTAAAGAAGAGGCGTTCGCGCCGATTCGCGCGGACGTGAAAAAGCGTGGAGGACGAAAATAATGCTCGGAGCGATAATCGGTGACATCGTAGGCAGCGTCTATGAATGGCATAACATCAAAACAAAAGAGTTTCCGCTGTTTCGTGACGAATGCTTTTTCACGGACGACACAGTGATGACCATCGCCACAGCGGATGCCATAATGAACGGCGGCAGAGTTGATGATTTCATTGACGCATACAAAAAATGGGGACGGCTCTACCCGAATGCCGGCTACGGCGGGCGGTTCGGCAGTTGGATACACTCCGATGACAGCGAGCCGTATAATAGTTGGGGTAACGGCTCTGCGATGAGGGTTTCGCCGTGCGGTTGGACGATGAATTGCGGATTTTATGCCCGCACCGGTTGTTGGCCGCCAAACGGCTGGGAACCTGTAACTCGATGTGCGGAAGTTACGCATAACCATCCCGAAGGCGTAAAAGGCGCACAGGCTACAGCTGCGGCTGTATTTCTCGGTCGATTCTACAAGGAAGGACACGCCTTCGATTATGGTGAGCCGTGGTCACTTGAAAGGTGAAAATTGAAATGAAAAATTTGGTTGAAAGTAACCTTGGCTATGACCTGAGTCGGACTCTTGACGAGATTCGCCCAACATACCGGTTTAACGAAAGCTGTCAGGATACTGTACCGCAGGCGATTATCGCCTTCCTCGAAAGCACCGACTTCGAGGACGCTATCCGAAACGCAATCTCCCTCGGCGGCGATAGCGACACACTCGCGGCAATCACGGGTTCCATTGCCGAAGCCGCCTATGGTATTCCGCAATGGATAAAGGATAAGGCTTGGACGTATCTTGATGAGCCGCTGAAAGACGTGTGCCGCCGTTGGCAAGCGTTCTTAAAGCCCGCAACTTAGGAGCGGTTCAATTTTATCGATTACCCCCTGTCTTTTAACGGTTACCCTGCAAAATGCACCGCTCGGCTGTAATTTAACGATTACTTGTGACAGTCGACACCGCTATGCTATGTCAAACGCCAAAACTACCACAAAACCGCCTCTGTTCCATACATAAAAAGCCGTGAAAGCCCAGTATACTTAAGTTCTTACGGCTTTTTTGCCTCTATGTGACTTTATCAATTCCGAGCAGAAGATTTGCGCCATGCCACCGCTTCCATGCAATCTCGCATGACTGATTATGGGATGAAGCATTTAAAGACTTGAAGGTTTAAATGGCAACTGTGCAAAGCTTATAAGCGGATATTTGCAGCAGAGCTCAAGCGTCTTGCAATATGGAGAGAATCTTTTAAATGAAAAGTTAAAATCAAGGCATTTTGAAGATCTGTGAGACTCTTAACTCTCCAGCTTTAAGGATCAGCGCTAAGCCCCATTCCTGATGTGTTTCAGAACAAATCAAGAATTTCAGGCAAACAAGCAGCAAAAACGTGAAAGAAGACCGTTAACCGGTCTTTTTTCTTTGAGAAGGAAAACATTCCTCGAGAGAAGATTTCCTGGTAAAAGCAATTATACTGATTAGCAACTATACCGATTTAGAAGTCGGATTTATCCTTGAAGCACTGTATAATTTCAGAGGCTGATTATCCAGCGTACCAATGGATAATCAGCCTCTGAAATCGGAACCTTTGACTTCAAATCGGCATGCAAGCCGCAGCGGCAACTTCAAGAGATATGCCGCAGTCTCCGGAGGCGCATAAACCAAAGGACTCCGTCTGATGCAGGCGGAGTCCTTTGGGGTGAGCTTTCATACGCATGGGCTTTTCAGCTGCATCCGGTGGTGGCGCCGCACTCTGTGCAGACTTTGCATGTGCCGTTTTTCACCATCTTAGAGCTCTTGCAGTTGGGGCAGAGCTCTCCTTGTAGGTAGTCGGCCGCGCTGTACGTTCGGGTTGACATTTCAGCGAAAGATGGCTTGGGATGATTGATTTCGTAGCCTTCAGGCTTGATTTGGCAGTAGGTGAAGTCGCCCAGCTCAATGTCTATGATCTTGCTTATGAGATCAGAGATGGAGTCCACAAACTTTATATACGGATGCCCTGTCACAATTCCGCTGGGTTCGTATTTCTGGCCCCTGTACATCTTGGCTATGTCCTGAGGGGGGACTCCGTATTGAAGCATCTCAGAGATTGTTGTCGACATGCTGTCCAAGAGGCCTTTAGTCAGAGAACCCTGGCGTCCGGAGGAGACATAGAGCTCTCCCAAGCGTCCGTCTTCGTAAAATGAAGTAGTTATGTAGAGCTTAAGTCCGTTTATCGCAGCTTCGTGCACTCGAGCGCGCCGTATACCGGATGGCTTTATGCGCTGGGGCTTGTAGATTGTCTTCTTTGTGTTAATATAGTCTATCAATTCCTGATAGGAATAGTCTTCAAGAGGCTTGTCCTTCACCTTTGAGTTTGAGGCGTTTAAAGGCTGGGAAGACTTGCAGCCATCCCGGTAAAGGGCGATGGATTTTACTCCGAGCTCCCATGAAAGCCTGTAGATGCGCTTTATATCGTTCACATCTGATTCCTTTGGGATGTTTACGGTTTTGCTTATGGCGCCGGCAATGTGCGGGGCTAAGGCGCCCATCATTTTTACATGCCCTTCAGGGCTTATCGCCCGCTTGCCGGAGCCGCACCTGCTTGCCGTGTCGAAAACGGGCAAGTGCTCAGGCTTGAGGTGAGGCGCTCCCTCTATTTTGCCGTCGGCGATGGCGCCGCTTTCATCCTTGCGGGCGACGTAATCCGAAATGTCGGCAATCTGCTCTAAAGTGTATCCCAGCCGCTTCAAAGCCGCTGGAATAGATGGATTGGCTATAACCATGAATCCTCCGCCAACAAGCTTTTTATACGCTACGTGGCTGAAGAAGGGTTCTGAGGATGTCGTGGCGCAGTCCATGGCGAAGGCTATGGTGCCTGTAGGCGCCAATACGCTGACCTGGGCGTTCCTGTAGCCAAATGCCTTGCCGGCGTTTATGGCGTCAGTCCAGACATCCCTCAAAGCTTCCGTTATTAAGCTGTATCCCATGCCGTCGAGCAGATCAGAGTCAATGCGCTGCGGCTCATAGTCAAGCTCTTCAAACTGGGCGCCGGGTCTGTAGGATGCCGCGCAGGCGTGGTTTCTTATTACTCTGGACATAGCTTCCTTATTGTATTCCCAGCATGGGAACGGGCCTACTTTTTCAGCCATAAGTGCTGAAGCGTAGTAAGAGCAGCCTGTCATAAGGCTGCATAGGCCCGCAACGACGTTTCTGGACTCGTCAGAATCATACGGAAGGCCCATGTTCATCAAAAGAGCGCCTATGTTTGCAAGCCCCAGTCCAGTGGTTCTGAACATGTATGATCTCCTGGCTATGTCGCCTGTAGGGAATTGGCCCCAGTGGATGGTGGCTTCAAGAACCAGCTGGATCATCTGCACTGCATGCAGATAGGAGCCTATGTCAAATGAGTCGCTTTCAGAGTCATAGAATTTCAGTATGTTAATGCTTGCCAGATTGCATGCAGTATCATCCAGAAACATGTATTCAGAGCATGGGTTGGATGCATTTATCCTATTATCGGGAGAGAGCTTCGCGTCTTCGCCGTACGGGCAAGTATGCCACGCGTTTATTGTGTCATCGAACTGGATGCCCGGATCTCCGCATCGCCATGCAGCAATAGCCGTGGCATCCCAAATGTCGCTGATTTTTAAGGCCTTGTCAAAGCTTGAATCGACTCGCCCCTTTGTTATCCAGACTCTCTCGGGATCATCAAGGGATTCCATGAAAGAATTCGGGACTCTTATGGAATTGTTGGCATTTTGCCCGGATACGGTTTCATAGCTCTCGCCGTCTATCTCCATAGAGTAGCCCATTTTCCCGAGGGCGCGAGCTTTATCCTCCTCCTTGGATTTCCATGTTATAAAGTCCAATATTTCCGGATGGTCTAGATTCAATATATTCATTTTGGCTGCGCGCCGCGTGGTGCCGCCGGATTTAATCGCACCCGCGTTTCTGTCCGAGACTTTAAGAAAGCTCAAGAGACCGGAAGATCTTCCGCCTCCTGAGAGAAGCTCGTTTTTGCCGCGTATTGCAGACCAGTTGGTTCCGACGCCGGATCCATACTTGAAGAGAAGCGTCTCGGTGACCAGCTGATCAGAGAGTGACTTCTCTCCGATAAGGGAGTCCAATACCTTTATTATAAAGCAGGCGGAGCCTTGCGTCCTAGTATAGGCGTCTGCAGACTTGATAACGCCTTCAGTCTCCTCGTCATAGTAGAAATGACCCTGAGCCGGCCCTGCTATGCCATAAGCAGATTTCAGGCCAGTATTGAACCACTGGGGGCTGTTTGGAGCCCAGATCTGAGCTAGAAGCATGTAAACGAGCTCGTCGTAGAGTATCTCTATCTGATCGGAAGAGATCATGACTTCATCATATAGCGCGGCAGTCCAAAAATTTACCATTCTGTCTGCCAGCTGGCGCATGGAATGTTCATATCCTCTTTCACCGGGCACTCCGTTTTTCCTAAAATACTTGCTGGCTATGATGTCGCAGGCGCTTTGGGAATAATCCTGAGGGAACTCAAGATCTTCCATGTCGGTAAGAACAGCGCCGGTCGAGTAGTTGGTGAGCTTGACATTGACTCGCTTCCATTTGAAAAGGTCATAAACGCTCAAATCGGAATTAATTAAAGTTTTAGTAAAATGCCTGTAGATTTTTCCATCCAGTTCCATTGTATTCCCCCTTTGTTGCGCTTTGCCACTCGCGCAATCCATTCCGCGAAAATCCCTTAAGCGCGAAGCGGCGCAAGAGCCCAATTATACCGATGTTCAAACGATTTCTGGAGCTTGTTGAAGCCGATCTGAAATCGGATCTTTCATAAGCGCTCCAGTATAACAGGCGATCCGGATAAACCTGAAAGATAAGGTCAAAACTAGAGAGCTTCCTTAGAAAATGCTCTATATTGATGTTTAATCTCTTTTATCCTTCCAGGCGGCGCGCCTTTAATGAGCATGCCAAAGGACGCCTATTTATTTTAACATAGAAAGGAGCAAAAAGACAGTTCATCATAAGGCGATTAAAACTTAATATTAGCGATAATTGTACAAAATACGCAACTCTCTCTGCCAGGGCTTGGATTATCTGCGCAGGACAAATGAGAAAATGAAAGGCTATTAGAGCTTCAGAGCTTATTTAAAGAGATATAAACTCTTTGCTTTATTTGATATTTCCATAAGATTAAAACAAAAGTTTAGCATAATATTTGTCGAATCAAACTAATAAATGTATAAATATAACAATAAGTATAATCTAATTATTGTGGCGAATTTAACAAATAATTGTTATAATAGTATTCATTAAGCCTAAAAACAGGATTTTATAAAATATGTAAAAAATGTAAATTCTTGTCTATTTTTAAAATGCCTTATTCTATTGACAATCAGGCTGTATAATCATGAAGTTTGGCAGTTTCAAGCTCAAAGAATTCCCTCTCAAAAGATCGGTTTCATCGTCATTGGTTTATTATTTTATTTTTGAGCATCATATGACGTGGAAAATAACGGCGGCCTTCAATTGATGCCATCCAATCAAGGATGCGAATCATGAATAAAATTTTTCAACCTTCATGAATTCTTAAGAACCTCTTAGAGTACAATGATAAGGGGATTGCTTTTTAATAAGGATTCTCCCTAACGCCCTTGCTCCTGCCAAAACCAAAGGGAATCAATTGCAACAGCGCCTAGGATACTTAGTTTTAAATGCGAGTTCATGTTTAAATCTTCTTTATGAAGTCTAAAAGGCTATCATTCAGAGAAAAAAAGAGTCACAACTGCAAAATATCTCAAAATTAATCACTAATAATTCATAAATCTTATCTAAATTGCAGGCCTGCGGCTGGAGGTGGAAAATATTTTCTACATAAAAAAACTGCAAGGTTGGAAAATAAGATGAGAAGCTGACGATTTCAGGCGCCTTGGAGACGATGAATTTATAACCGCTTCTATAGCGCTATACTAGGGATATTAATTGCCTTTGCATGGCAAAACATAGTCCCAAAGCCCGGTTTCGCTCTTGCGAAGCTTGCGAAAAGCCAGCTTCTATAATAGCTTTTTAGGTTTGACAAAAAAGCCCGATGCTTCGCCGCATGCGAAGCAAAAAAAAGAGATTGGGCTTGCAGCCTAAAGAGCATTGCTGCATGGGAGGGATATACATGGCTGTAATTGGGATCATGGGGGAAAAAAGCAGTGAGGCGAAAGAAATTCTGGAGGAGCTTATAGAAGGGATCGGCCAAACCTATATTCACAAGGTTATAGATATAGACAGGAAAAAAGAGCAAAGCTTGGCGCTCGACGTGCTGGTGGCTGTTGAGAGGAGCAGCGCTGCCCTCGAGTATATTTCAGGGGTTGGGGACAAATCGATATTCATCATGAACCCCGACCACAAAGACATTTTAAAATGCGCGCCCGGCAATCACGGGCTGGTTATAACTTACGGCTTCAACAGCAAAGTGTGCGTTACAGCCTCAAGCGTCATGGACAATGAGATGCAAATATGCATTCAACGTGATCTTCCTACGTTATCGGGAAAGCAGCTGGAGCAGCAGGAGTTCGCTGTTTTCGTCAATACCGAGGACAGGAGTCCTGAACATCTTCTGGCGGCTGTAACTGCGCTTCTGGCATGTGACGGAGCCAACGTGAGAAATTTGCAGGTTCTAAAAATCTGAGAATTGAATAGAATGTTTATCAGATATACCGAAAGTTTCCAAGCAATGCTGCTCCATGTATAGTACGGGGTGCATAAACCTACAGTACAATGTCGTCGCCAACAAAAGCTGAGCGACAGACCAAGCAGACAGTCCTGCCGGCTTGGAAATGGAGAGAGAAGGGAGAGTTCTTTGCATGCCGCAGGAAAGTTTGCCAACTAATAACAGTGCAAGTATCGTTGGGAAAATTGTTTCAGGTTTCACCTTCAGTCATGAGGTATATGGAGAGGGATTTTTCACGTTTCAAATTGAAGTCCTTCGCTTGAGCGAGGCTTCCGATGTTCTGCCCGTGACTATTTCTGAAAGGCTTCTTGAAGGTGATCGTTACGAAGTAGGTTCACTGATACATATTTCTGGTCAAATCAGATCATACAACAACTATGTAGAGGTGGATAAGAGAAATAAGCTTGTGCTCACTGTGTTCGCGAGGGACATCGAGAAGCTGGGGGCTGATGAGAATCTCAATCCCAATGAAATAGTGTTAAACGGATATATTTGCAAGCCGCCGGTATACCGCACGACCCCTTTCGGAAGGGAAATTGCCGATCTTTTGCTGGCGGTCAACCGTTCATACAACAAATCGGACTATATCCCGTGCATTGCGTGGGGGCGCAACGCCCGCTTCGCCGGCAGGCTCAAAATAGGCGACCATATCTGCGTGTACGGCCGCATGCAAAGCAGGGCTTACCAGAAGAAGAAAGATGATGGGGAAGTCCTGGAAAAAACTGCGTACGAAGTATCAATCTCAAAAATCGAGACCGAATCTTCGGGAAGCCATGTTGAGACGCCTGAAGAGGAAATCTAAAATATTGCGTCCGGACTGAATCTCTTAAGAGACCGGCTTGAAATTGTTAAGGCTTTACATTACCGCTTGAAGCGGCTCCTGAGAGGGATGGTGAAATCAAGGCTGTGAAAGCGCGCAAAGCGCTCAAATTGACATGCAGCTTTTTGCCGTTCCTTGTTGAATCCAGTTTCAAAACGGCTCCAGCCGCTCTGAAACTGGATTCAATATTCAGGAGCCGCTTTTGTCTATATTCCGAAGTGCATTTCTATGATTTTAAATTACCGCATCTAGATCTGAATAGATTTTTTAGAAATATTTTTAGCGTAAAATAAAAAGCCTTAAAAAACATCTCATTTCTGGGACATGCTGTCTAAAGGAAATTTAGAAAAACTTGTAATTGTTATAAATGATTTTCTACAAAATCCAGAATATAAAGAATGGACTTTTAGAATTCTAAAATAAATTTTGACTTTTCATAGCTGGGAGGGTATAATAATTGACAACTCTTTAAAAGCAGTGTATCATGTTCCTTAGAAACCTAGGATCGAAAATATTGGAGGGAAAATTTATGAAATCAGAAATCTATGTAGAGGTTGAAGGAAAGCAAATTTTAATTCAGAATCTGGAAGATCAAGCTAAATCAGCTTGGAAAAATGACGGGAAGAAAATGAAGGAACTTCAAACTCTTCAAATCTACTACAAGCCTCTTGAAGGCAGAAGCTATGTAGTTTTCAATGGAGAAAGCAAGGGAGACTTTTTCGAGGTGTAATTAGGATTTTATTTATAGCGGAGAAGTGGGCAAGTCCGCTTTGCCGCACCGCAGGCCCTGATTTGCATGGAGCGTAAAGATGCGAATCAGGGCTTGATCTTTTGCAAAGGAAGTACAATTACGGTCTTTGTATATACTGAGATTCGATGTCAATGCATCTTTTTTACTGTATGCTTTCATGATTTATGCTCAAGGATTCCGTATGCAATTAAATATAATATGGCAAAAGCTAAATTGAAAACTTGTAAAATCAGCTCCTGAGTCAATGCTGCTCTAGGGATTGGCTTCCTATAAATGTTTGGCTTGGCTTGACTCTGAAAAAAAGCTATAATGAATATAATGATGATCCGGCCAAAATCCTGTCGCCAGGCAGAGGCTGGAAGCTGGGGAGGATGACTGAGACGAAATACAAAATGGAAAGCAAACTTAGGCAAATATATAAAAGTCCGGTCGGACATGATGTCATTCACAAGCTTTTGCTGCAGTTGGGCATTGGAGATTGGGCTGTCAATAATCCAATAACAGGGAATTTTTCTCTTAAAATGATAGCGAGGTTGACAAGAAAAGCTGTAAAGCCAGGATTTTTTGAATCTTTGCTAAACCTCTTAAACGATGAAAGCGAGCTGCCAAGCGGAGCTTCAAAGAATGTAGAAAAAAAGTGGTGGAAAGAAGCCGTATTCTATCAAATATATCCTAGAAGCTTCTATGATTCAGACGGGGATGGAGTAGGGGATCTGCGCGGCGTCGCGCGGAAGCTCGACTACTTGAAGGA
>JAISZB010000207.1 GCA_031269465.1 Clostridiales bacterium
AATGTTCCTTTTTTGGAGCTTGATTATCCATTGAGTGGTGCGAAATGCCGATCTCGGCATTTTGCACTCGCTGTATAATCAAGCTCCAAAAAAGGTAATTTTATATGAAAAGCAGTATATATATTGCCTGAAAGAAAAATACCTAAGCCCGTCCAGTTGGGCAATCGCCCTCAATGTCCATTAAAGCCTTATTTTTCAAGGCTTTAGGGGGTGATATGTTAAATATCTTGTAAACTCCCGCTAGCTCTAAAACAGGTACATTTGACTGCAAATCTGCATATAATCAAGCTGGCTGAGCCTTGATGCGCTCTCTGAAGGAATCGGAATTATTAGTGCATCCGATAGAAATCTTCCCTCTTATTTTAGTTATTGAACGCAAGGTCTTTGATAAATATGAATCATTGGACGCGAAAGCAAGCATATCTCAAGCAGGTCGATAAACAAACTTCGCTCTTGCTTATAAACTTATTTTAAGGATCTTGAATTAGTTGTTGCAAGCTCAGCAAGGCAGAGATTGCTGAATAAGATATCTCGTTCCTGACCAGGGCGGCATCCATCTTATTGCCGCATCTGAATGATATGAATCGAGTTTTCTCTCGATTCAGTGCTTTCAGAGAGTAACTACTGCGCGAATAAAGATTAGGTCGCACTTGCCTCAACCAATTACTTTTATAATATTGGTTCATTTCATATTATGCCCGCAAGCTCTTAACCTTGTAAAGGATTTTTGAAATTCCAATAACCTATTCTCATTGCTATCGAAAAAGGAATGCATGCGCAAGCATTATTCAAAGCTGCATTTTGGAGATGAAAAACCTACTGCAAATCGCTTGCAGTTGAATGCAAGAGGCTCATTCAAGCTTTGTGAAATTTTGCAATATCAAAAACAAGGGCAACTTTATATGCAGTTCATTATCAGCATTAATATGCAAAAAGGACGCAATGCTATACGACTGCGTCCTTTTTTGATACCTCGTCACGCTATTAATATCATCCTAAAATCTTCTCGCAATTGAGCGTTATTTCCGCCTTCAAAACGCTTTGTCCGCGCAATCCTTCGCTTATTTTGTCAGGCTGGGATCCACCCGCGTATATATACGCCTTTCCCGGCAAAACCACTTGCCTTCCGTCTTTGCCGAACAAGGAGAAGCTTTCAGCGTTCAGCTTGAAGCTTACTTCCTTCGATTCCCCCGCATCCAGCTCGACCGAGGCGAACCCTTTTAGAGACCATATTGGAAGCGGCTTGAACTCTTCGGGGGCGTCCAGCCTTTCGATATAAACCTGTACGATCTCGGCGCCTTTCCGGCTCCCTGTGTTTTTAACGAAAACGCTTACTGATGCGGCGCCTTCGCCGTCAGGCTCCGCGTCGGCCTTGAGGTTGGAGTATTCAAAGCTCGTGTAGCTAAGGCCGTACCCGAATGGATACAGCGGCTCTGACTCCAAGTACCTGTAGGTTCTTCCCTTCATGGCATAGTCTGTGAACTCAGGCAGATCTGACGACTGGCGGTAGAATGTAACCGGAAGCCTGGCTGAAGGGGAATACTCCCCGAAAATCAGCGATGCGACAGCCCTGCCTCCTTGCCCGCCCGGATACCATGCCTGCACAATTCCCGCGGCATGCTCATGAGCATATCTCAAGTCCATGGAGCTTCCCGCCAAAACGATAAGAATCACGGGCTTTCCCGTCGCTATGACTTTCTCAAGCAACTCATTCTGCTGCCCCGGGAATGAAAGATCCCTCTTGTCCCCTCCCGCGTAGCTGTTGGAGTCGTCGCCCTCCTCGCCTTCAAGGTTTGCGTCGAGACCCAGGACAACAATTGATATGTCAGCCGCCTTGGCGGCTTCGACAGCTTCAACCATTCTGTCCCCGCTCTGCGCCAGCGATTCAGTCCTGTCCTTGAATATATGGCATCCTGGAGCGTAAAAAAGCCTGACGCCTTCGCCTTTTTTCTCCCGGATCCCATCAAGCACAGTTACATATTCAGATGGAGTGCCTGAATAATTGCCCTCCAGAGCTGCCCGGCTGTCAGCGTTTGGCCCTATCACAGCTATAGACTTAATCTTTTTAGGATCAAGCGGCAGAATATTGCCTTCGTTCTTTAGAAGCACAAGAGTTTTTCTGGATGCCTCTTCAGAAAAAGCGGCATTATCAGGCTTGTCTATATCTTCATACCCGAGGCCGTTCCAAGGGATCTGCTCTGGAGGATCAAAAAGACCCAGCTTCATCCTAGTTTCAAGAAGCCTTTCAACAGACTGGGTTATAGTTTCTTCAGAAATAAGGCCTTCTTTTTGCGCTGTCAATAAATGGTAAAACATGTTTCCGCAATTTACGTCGCAACCATTGTTCATTGCAAGCGCGGCCGATTCCGGCGCGGTAGAAGTCACATGATGGTTTTCATGAAAGTCCTTCACCGCCCAGCAGTCGCTTGTTACATGGCCCTTGAAGCCCCACTTGCCCCTTAGGATGTCCGTCAACAGGGTTTTGCTTCCGCAGCATGGCTCGCCATTGGTTCTGTTGTAGGCGCCCATTACGGCTTCCACTCCCGCTTCCTGCACGCAGGCTTTAAACGCTGGCAGATATGTCTCATATAGATCCTTTTGAGAAACGACGGCATCGAATTCATGCCTTACAGCCTCTGGTCCGGAGTGCACAGCGAAGTGCTTTGCGCAAGCCGCAGCTTTCAGATATTTAGGGTTGTCCCCTTGCAATCCCTTCACAAACTCTTCACCCATCTTGGAAGAAAGGAAGGGATCTTCCCCATAGGTTTCATGCCCTCTGCCCCATCGGGGATCTCTGAAAATATTTACATTCGGAGACCAGAATGTGAGCCCTTTATATATGTCGCGATCAGAATTCTTTGACGCTACATTGAACTTAGCCCTTCCTTCGTCGGAAACGACCTGCGCTACTTTTCCGATAAGCTCAGAGTCAAACGACGCAGCCATTCCAATTGCCTGGGGAAACACTGTCGCAACCCCTGCCCGCGCAACTCCGTGCAAAGCTTCGTTCCACCAGTTGTACGCCGGAATTCCCAGCCTGGGTATTGAAGGAGAATTAAACAGCGTTTGTGAAACTTTCTCTTCAAGCGTCATTTGTGTCGCAAGTTCGTGAGCTCGCTCTTTAAAACTCAGGTTTTCAGACATTGCTTCGCCGCTTTGGATTATACATGAAGAGCCGGCGCGCGCTTTGAGCTTAAAGGCGATTCCTTCATAGTTTCGAAACCACCATTGCCCGGCGTCTTCGCGTCCTTGCGGCTAGCCCCCTTCTCTTTTTATGATGCCCGCAACGCGTGCGGGGTGATGAAAACGTTTTCGCTTAAGTTCAAACATTCTCCGCAATATAGAGCAAAAGGCTCTGTGTGTCTTCCCAGCCCAGGCATGCATCCGTTATGGATTTTCCATATACGTGCTCTCCAACTTTCTGGTTTCCCTCTTCTATATAGCTTTCAATCATCAATCCGCGAACCATGCTCCTAATATCTTCGCTGTACTTTCTGCTGTGTATGATTTCCTTGGCGATGCGCGGCTGCTCGTAGAAGAGCTTGCCTGAATTCGCATGGCTTACATCGACAAGCACAAGCGGGTTCTCCAGGCCTCTTTTTCGGTACATATCCACTGCCAGAGACAAATCCTCGTAATGATAGTTTGGGATGCTTGCCCCATGCTTATTGACGGAGCCCCTGAGCACGGCGTGCGCGAGCTTGTTTCCGCTGGTTCTCACTTCAAAGCCCTGATAGATGAACGAGTGGCTTGCTTGCACTGCCTGTATGGAATTATACAAGACATTGAAGTCGCCGCTTGTCGGGTTTTTCATTCCCACCGGCATGGAAATGCCGCTGGCTGCAAGCCTGTGCTGCTGATCTTCAACAGAGCGCGCGCCCACCGCGATGTAGCTTAGCATATCCTCGCAGTAGACTAAGTTATCGGTATAGAGCATCTCGTCAGCCGCAGTCAGCCCGGACTCTGTGATAGCCCTAACATGCATGCGCCGGATGGACAGTATGCCGTCTAGCATGTTGGCTTCTTCATCCGGATTTGGCTGGTGCAGCATGCCCATATATCCCTCGCCGGTTGTTCGAGGCTTGTTTGTGTATATTCTGGGTATGACGAACAGTTTGTCTTTGACTTTCTCATTCAAACCCGCCAAGCGCCGCACATAATCGCATACCGAATCCTCTTCATGCGCGGAGCATGGCCCAACTATCACTATGAACTTGGAGTTCTTACCCTCCACTATATCCTTAAGCTCTTGATCCCTAACCGCTTTAATCCGCTTCAATTCTGGCCCGAGGGGAGCCATGGCTATAATCTCCTCCGGGCCGGGTATTTCCCTAATGTTAGTAAAACCCATCAAAGTTGTTGTGCGGCGGGTACCCCTGCCTTTAGGCATGGGGAGGAAGCCGCATACTCCTTTCTGTCAATATTGCTCTGCGCTTTTCTAAAAGCTTGAGCTTTTTGCGGCTGATTTCTGCAGACAGCTTTGTTCCGTCCAGCGTGCGAACATCAAAGCCTCTTCTTAGCCGCCTTCCGAAGATGAAGCCTTTGAGTCCGTCTGGCATTTGAACTCTATCAAATAACTGATAGCCATGCACATATTTTTGAGATTGATTCAATTTCCTCTTTCCGCCTTTATTAATAGTAGCTTTATGGAGCTGGCGGTTGCGCTTTCCAGCCGCTTTCTGCATATCGATTGCGTCTAGAGGTGTAGGGCTTGGATTTCCGCTGATGCATCCCGCGCCTGCCGCATGATCTTTCCAGTCCTTTTCTGATTCTCGTGTTCTTTGTGATATATACCGCTTTTCATATAAACCCCTATGAAGCTTCGCTTCACCACTAAGGATGAAAATATTAAGCCATTTGTGTGTTTGAGGCATGGACAAATGTCCATAAAATGTGTTTTCGTACTAAACTGCCTTTTTTTGGAGCTTGATTATACAGCGAGTACGATTATGCCGATTTCTGCATTTCGCACCATTCAATGGACAGTCAAGCTCCAAAAAAGGAACATTTGATAAAAAGCGGTATAGCCGTATGTCATGCCTGCGTTCGGATACACGCCCCAGAGCGCCTAAAGGATATTCTTGGGCGGGCGCAGCCTCCCGATTGAGACTTAGGCTAGTCAATCAGGACTTGTTGCCAAGACCCTAGCTTTAGCTATAGAGTGATTGACCCAACGAACTTCTACGCTTAGAAAATTATTGCGCCCGTCCTTTTCGGGACGGGCTATCGGCTAAAAGCTGCGGATGCGTTCATTCGCCCTCTCCTGCATGATGCCGCGCCCAGGCCTTACAAGAGCGCCTCTTTCTTTGAATGCCTCGAAATATTCAGAAGCACCCCGATAAGCCCCATTGCAACCATCAGCGACGTTCCGCCGTAGCTTATAAACGGAAGCGGCACTCCAGTGTTTGGTATGCTGTTTGTAACAACAGCGACGTTTATAATAACTTGGCTGGAAATAAGAATAATTATTCCTATTGCCACAAGCGAGCTGAAAGTATCAGGAGCGTCTATAGCCACCTTTACCCCCCTCCAAATCAAAACCCCGAATAGAAGAAGGACGATCGCCGCGCCTACAAGGCCAAGCTCTTCGCAAATTATAGAAAATATGATGTCATTGTGGGCTTCAGGCAAAAAAGTCTTCTGCCGGCTTTGCCCAAGCCCCAGCCCGAACATGCCGCCGGAGGCTATGGCGTAAAGCGATTGCAGTATCTGATACCCCAAGTCTTGGGCGTACTTGGCTGGATCCAGCCAAGCCGCGAATCTTCCCGCCCTGAAGTTGTCTGATGAAGATGACAGCGCGAGAAAAGCGACCAAGCCGGCGACTCCGGTTGCGCCAACCACGACAAACCGGATTATGTAAGGGCATGCCATGAAAATCACGCCTACGCCTATTATAAGGACTATTATGGCTGTACTCATATTGTTGCCAAGAAACACAAGCCCGGACGTAAGTCCCACTAGCGCGCATACCATCAGGAATGTCGGCCACTTGAGCAAAATGTCCCTCTTAAATGATATGAGAAATGAAATGAAGAAGATGACCCCTGCCTTTGCAACCTCAGACGGCTGGAACTGTCCAATCAAGGGAAGCGGGATCCATCGCGTGGCGCCGTGGGACGATATTCCGATTATTAAAACAAGCACTAGAAGGGCGTTTGAGCAGATATACACCGCGAATGCCCATCTGCGCAGGTAATGGTAGTCGAAGTTAGCCATGAGCATCATCGCGGCCAAACCCGCAAAGAAGAAGGCGCCCTGTTTCTTCAGGTAGTAGTAGGCGTCATTCTGCCTGGTCATGGCGGTGGCGTAGCTTGAGCTGAATACCATAACCACGCCTATCAGCGCCAAAATGACAACGACCATAAGTATGGTATAGTCTAGCTCCCCCGCGCGCGCCGCGCTTCGCGCAACCGGCTTCCTTGCCGTATGGTAGGATGAGCCGGCATAAGTGCCGCTCTGCATGTCTTTTACCTCACTTTTAGAAAAAGCTTGAATAATTGCGCTGCAATCCTGTAAATCTTCATTTTAGAGCCTTGCCGGCAGGATCAGCAAACTGACTGCCCGCCTTGGACTCACTCTTCCAAATCGTTGACAAATTTCTTGAAAAGCATGCCTCTTTGCTCGAAGTTTTCGAACATATCCCAGCTGGCGCATGCTGGGGACAAAAGTACGCAGTCGCCGGGCGACGCCTTGCCGTATGCAAGATCTACGGCGTCTTTTAAAGTGTTCACCCTCTCAACCTGCGTATAGTTGTAGGCCAGGCACGTCTCCATTATCTTTTCAGCGACTTCCCCAAGGACGATGACATGCTTCACTTTGCCTTGAAACGCCTTCACCCAGCCTCCGAAATCGGATTGCTTGTCATAGCCTCCGCCTATAAGTACAATAGGCTGCCTCATTGCTTCAATCGCCTTGATGGCGGCATCCGTATTCGTAGCTTTAGAGTCGTTGTAGAAGCGGATTCCATGAAGCTCTCGGACGAACTCTATCCGATGCTCTACGGCCTTGAAGCTTTCAGCGGCTTCTTTAATCACATCATAGGGAATTTTCATGCAGGCCGCCGCCGCAACTGCCGCCAGCGTGTTTTCTATGCTGTGATTGCCGAATATCTGCATGTCATCTATATTTAAAACGTTGCGATCTTCGCCGTCAAACCGCGCGCGTATAATATTCCCATCCAAAAAAAAACCCTCTTCAAGCTGTTCCAACCGGCTGAAAAATACTCTCCTGGCATTGGTTTTTATCCGCCGGCAGTATGCGTCGTCGTAGTTTAAGACCATGTAGTCGTCAGGCTGCTGGTTCTTTCCTATGCTTTCCTTCGCAGCGATGTAATTCTCCATGGATTTATGCCTGTCTATGTGGTCGGGGGTGATGTTGAGTATTGCGCTGACCTTGGGCTTGAAAGCATGAATGGTCTCAAGCTGGAAGCTTGATATCTCCGCAACGACGCAAGAATCCTTGCCGAGGTTCTTTAATTTCGCGGCGAATGGCACGCCTATATTTCCCACTACCTCTACCTTTGGATTATAGCGCTTTACGATATCTCCTATAAGGGAAGTGGTAGTAGTCTTGCCGTTTGTGCCTGTAACGGCAATCACCGGGCAGGGGCATAGGCTGTACGCCAGCTCTATCTCCCCCCATACTGGAATTCCCAGCTTAAGCGCCTTTTCCACAAACGGCAGGTAAACTGAGATTCCTGGGCTTATAACCGCCAGATCAAAATCGTCGATGATATCATCAGGATTTTTTCCAACGTAAATTTCAAATCCGCTTTTCTCCATCTCATCCAGGTTTATCTCAATCTTATCCCTAATTTTGAGATCCTGCAGCGTCACCTCCGCTCCAAGATCTTTCAGCAGCTTCGCAGCCGCTACGCCGCTTCTGGCAATGCCGCAAACCAGCACTTTCTTATGGTTAAAATCCATGGGGATATCCCTCCGCTTGTAATTGCCGCTTTTATGGCAAATCTCCTTTTAATGCAGGCGAGCTCTCAGCCAGCCCGCCTTCAACCAATGATGCTGCGCCCCCCCAGATACCCTATCAGGCACAGTATCGCAGTCACTACATAGAACAGCGTTACTATCTTTGTTTCCGACCATCCTGAAAGCTCAAAGCTGTGGTGGATGGGGGCCATCTTAAAAAACCTCCTGCGCGTCAGCTTGAAGTAGCCAACCTGGATTATCACGGAGAGAACTTCAACAAGATAGACCATGGCTACGATGACGATGAAAAGCGGCATCTTCAAAAGCACAGAGACCGCCGCGACAAAACCTCCTAAAGCAAGGGATCCCGTATCTCCCATAAAAACTTTCGCCGGGTATGAGTTGAAGAGCAAAAAACCCAAAAGGCTTCCCGCAGCCGCGCCTGCCAAGGGCAAAACAGGGCTTCCTAGCGCCCAAGCGGCAAAAAGGAAAAAAGCGGTTATAAGCACCGTAACCCCTGAAGCGAGTCCATCCAGCCCATCGGTCAGATTTGCGCCATTTACGGTTCCAAGCATCATTATAAAAAGAAACGGCACGTACATAAGCCCCAAATCAACAGCCACCCCCACGAAAGGGATGTATATGTCAGTCTGCCCTGGAGACTGCCTGATCAGAAGAAGATAAGACGCAAACGCCCCGGTCACAAGAAATTGCCCCAGCATCTTCTGCCATGCCTTAAGTCCAAGGGATCTTTTTTTGGATATCTTTATATTGTCATCCAGGAACCCTATTATGCCAAAACCTACGGTAACAAGAATAACAGCCGCATTTTCAGAGTGTCCACCTATGAAAAAGATGGATATGGCTAAAAAGCTGAGTATTATCATAATTCCGCCCATAGTGGGCGTCCCGGCTTTTTTCAAGTGCTCGCTGGGACCGTCAGACCTGATGTACTGTCCGAATTTAAGCTTCATAAGATATGGGATGATTGTAGGGCAGAGTATTATATTTAATACAAAAGCCCCTAATGCCGCATATACGGCAGGCGTCAGATCATTATCCATTTCGCATCCTCTTTCCATTGACGCGCTATGCTTTTTAAGGCCCCCCAAAGCCGAAATTGCCCATTCCCCGCTTGCGGCGATACGCAATTATCCATCCGCGCATTCTCCAGGGCTTCATATTTGGCTTTGCTCCCAGACAATCATTCAGTCCCTTTGTTAAAGGCCTTGCGGCAAGCGCGGCAAGCATTTTTGCGCTGCAAGCTTTTTTCTCGGCTTAAACCCTCTAAGGCTGCATCTTACAGAGACTTGAGCTTTTCCGCTACAGATTCCAGCCCTACGGCTCTTGACGCCTTTACCAGGATGACATCCCCCGTCTCGAGGATGCCCTCAATCCTCTCAAGGCACTCTTGATTTGTTTCGAAGCTCAGAGCTTTGCCGTGAAGCGTTTCTTTTTCATACGCGCTCCTAATATGCTGCGCCAGCTCCCCTACGCAGATGAGAATGTCAACGCCAACTTGGGCCGCTTTGCGGCCGACCCGCTCATGAAGCTCCTTGGCGTGAACGCCAAGCTCAAACATTCCGCCGAGAACAGCTATCTTTCTTCCCTCTTTTGAGTTTGCCAGAACCTCCAGCGCCGCTTCCATAGACGCGGGGTTTGCGTTGTAGGAGTCATTTATAATAGTGCCAAACTTTGCGCGAGATATCTCCATGCGATTTTTAGAAGGGGCGAAGGATTCAATGCCATTTTGGATTTCTTGCGCTCCAAGCCCCATCTCCAAGCCGACAGCCGCAGCCGCCAAGGCATTGTAAACCATGTGCATGCCTGGAAGAGGAATCCTCGCCTTAAAAGACATCCCTTGTCCGGTTATATCGCACAGCATGCCTTCAATTCCCAGATCCTCCACGTTCTCCGCTCTTAATTCCCCGGAATTCAACCCGTAGAAGATTGTCTTTCCGCCTTCGAGCCTTGGATCCCCCCTCAAGCTTGCAAGGTATGGATCGTCGCCATTTAGCACCGCAACGCCCCCAGGACTCATGAAGTCGAAGATTTCAGCTTTAGCGGCTAATATGCCTTGCTGAGATCCAAAGTTTTCTATGTGCGCTGTTCCTACATTTGTAATAACGCATATGTCAGGACGAGCTATTTTGCTAAGCCTCCCAATCTCTCCTGCATGGTTCATGCCCATTTCAAAAACAGCCGCTTCATGGCTTTTATCCAGCTTGAATGCCATCTTCGGAAGGCCAATCTCGTTGTTTAAGTTGCCCTCGCTTTTTAGAGTGCGGTATCTTTGAGATAGAACAGACGCCGTCAGATCCTTTGTTGTAGTCTTTCCCGCGCTTCCGGTGATTGCCGCGACGCGGCCGCGGAAAAGGCCCCTGCAATGCTCTGCCAGATCCGCCAGCGCCTTCATTGTCGACTCTACATATATTATGGCGCCCGAAGCGCCGCCCGGCTCTTCAGCCCGCTCGCTTATAGCGGCTACAGCTCCTCGGCTGAGAGCGTCTTCAATATAGTCATGAGCGTCAAATCTGGGGCCTTTTATCGCAATGAACAGTTTTCCAGAAGAATCCTCCCTGCTGTCCGTGCTAACGCCGCAAATTCTTTTCGAAAGGGTCTCTTCGCCTTTTATTCTGCCCTTTACAGCTTCCGCCGTTTCTTTTACAGTTAAGTCCATCATTTTTGCGCGCCTGCCGCCGAAGGCGGCGCCAGCGCGCTGCCTCCCTTTCCGGCCGGGTGTTTTTCCAGCCCGGCTCATTTGCCAGCCTACGCCTTTTGACTTAAAGCTTTAAGCGCATCAGAAGCCACTTCCACATCATCGAAATGCAATGTCTCCGAGCCGATTATCTGGTAATCCTCATGTCCTTTGCCAGCTATAATGATTCCGTCTCCGGGCTCTAAAATCTCAATGCCCTTTGCAATGGCTTCCCTTCGATCAGTTATTGATACGAACGGGCAGTTTGTTTCGAGCATGCCCGCCTCTACTTGCCTGATTATTTCCGCAGGATCCTCGCCTCGCGGATTGTCGCTTGTAATTATGCAGTAATCCGCAAGCTCACCCGCTATCTTTCCCATTATGGGGCGCTTCGATTTGTCTCTGTCTCCGCCGCAGCCGAACAGCACCACAAGCTTCCCCTTGTTGAATTCGCGCACAGCGTTTATGATATTCACTAAAGAGTCGGGGGAGTGGGCGTAATCCACTATGACGCTCAAGCCTCTATCATTCGGAACGCTCTGAAGCCTCCCCGGAACTCCCAAAGTTGAACTCAGCCCTCTTTGAATGACTTGCACCGGTATATTCATCACAAGGGCCGCTCCTATGACGCCCAGGGCGTTGTATACGGTGAACCTTCCTTTTATCGGAATGAAGATCTGGGTTTCAACCCCTTTGATTGAAACCTGAAATTCAACCCCCGTGCTCAGGTATTTTATATTTTTAGCCTGGAGGTCGCTAGGCCTGTCAATGGAGAAGGTCAAAAAGTCAACGTCAAAGTTTTTGGTCATATAGACTCCGGCATCGCTGTCGACGTTTATAACGCCATGCTTGGACTGGGAAAATAGCTTAGCCTTGGCAAGCTTGTAGTTTTCCATATTTTTGTGGAAGTCCAGATGATCCTGAGTGAGATTTGTAAAAATCGATATATTGAACTTTATCCCCTCTAGCTTTTCAAACGCCAAGGCTTGTGAAGAGACCTCCATCACGACGTCATTCACCTTCTCGTTTTTCATGGTCAGGAAGATCTGCTGCAATTCCACTGGATCAGGGGTTGTGGATGTGTCGTAATGGATATCAAGCTTCTGCCCGGCAATCTTTGCGCCAAGAGTGCCTATTACTCCCGTCTTATGGCTGTACTCGCGAAGAATGGAGTCCATCAGGTATGTGGTGGTGGTCTTCCCCTTGGTGCCGGTAACTCCTATAAGGTTAAAGTCCTCCCACGGGTTTCCGCAGAAGTTCGAGGCAGCCACCGCCAGGGCCTTCCGCGTGTCAGGCGTCTTCACGATCGTCACGTTTTCGGGGCGGCTTGCCAAGTCGTCTTGTATGATGATTGCGGCGGCGCCGGCCGCGGCCGCCTTGGCGGCAAACGCGTGCCCGTCCCAACGCAGTCCCTTCAGGCATACAAACAGGGAATCAAACTTTACTTTGCGGGAATCAATGGCAATATCTTCAATGTCAACGTTTTTCCCTTGCACCCATTCGAAATCCAAGCCTTTCAGGATTTCTTTCAGCATCATAAATATGACTCCTCTCATTTATGTTTCAAAGCATGCTATGCTTTACGGCGCATATCTGAATTCGCGTCGCTTTTGAATCCGCCTGCCAAGGAATCAGCCAAAAAACCCTCTTCATTCGCAGTACAGCAGAATCTTCGCGCTTAAGTTCACGCTCTCGCCTGGAAGCGGGAATTGATCCCTTACGACGCTGCCTTCTCCAGCTATGTCCACCACCAAGCCGGCACCCTCCAAAAGCTTCTTTGCATCTGATACTTTAAGTCCGCGCGCGTCAGGAACGCTGATTTTAACCGCTTCCGGCATGCCTGCCTCTTCTTGTGAATATTGGGGTTCGATGTCCAAGTAAGGAAGCGCGTTTGAAAGAAGCTCTTTCATGACTGGCCCCGCTATTGTGCCTCCATAGTAGACTCCCTGGGGCTCGTCAATCAGCACAAGGGCCATGACTTGAGGGTTCTCGGCCGGAGCGAAGGCTAGAAATGACGCGATGTACTTTCCGTTTCGGCGCGGAAGCTTCTCGGATGTGGCGGTTTTCCCTCCCACTCGGTATCCCGGTATGTATGTTTTATTTCCCGTTCCTGAGAAAACAACGCTTTCAAGGATTGTCTTCATCGTTTCAGACGTCTCTTGGGATATTACCTGGCGGCCTTTCTCGTAGTTGAGTTCCTCAACGACAGCTCCGCTCTCGTCCAGAATCTGGACGCCTATGTGTGGAGTAACCAGATATCCGCCGTTTACAGTGGCGGAAGCCGCTCTTAAAAGCTGAATCGGGGTTATTGAAATGGACTGTCCGAAGCTCATGGTTGCAAGCTCCACAGGGCCTATTTTGTCCTTCTCGTACATAATGCCTTTCGCTTCGCCAGGAAGGTCAATGCCCGTCTTTTCATTGAAGCCGTATTTAAGCAGATACTCGTAAAATTTATCAGAGCCGAGCCTTGCAGCGACTTCCATGAAAACCGGATTGCAGGAATTCTCAACGCCTTGCAGGAAAGTCTCGCTGCCATGGGCGCGCGGATATCTCCAGCACTTTATCTGCCTGCCCGCTACTGTTGCAAATCCGCTGCAATTGAACATGCTGTTGATGTCAACTACTTTTTCTTCAAGCCCCGCCGCCGAGGTTACTATCTTAAAGGTCGATCCCGGCTCATATGTATCATTAAGCGAAAAGTTGCGCCACATTTGATTCAAGCTGTCGCTTTGCTCCTTTTCAGTCATTGTATCCCAGACGGCGGCAAGCGCTGGGTCGTTGATTGTAAACGGATCATTGAGATCAAAGTCCGGCTTGTTGGCCATGGCCAGAATTTCGCCGTTTTGGGGGTTCATCAGTATTATGGCCCCCCTTTTCGCGCCTTTGGCCTCAATGGTCTTTTGAATCGTCTGCTCCGCGAACTGCTGCAGAACTACATCCAAGCTTGTGAGCAGGTTGTATCCGGGAGTGGGATCTATGCGCTTGGACTGCCCCTGGGGCAGCTCTCTGCCAATAACGTCCGTCTCAGTGAGTATCTTTCCGCTTTCTCCCTTCAAATAACTTTCATATTTGGACTCAAGACCTATTATGCCCTGGTTGTCTCTGCCCACGAATCCAATTACTTGAGAGGCCACTGTAGAATAAGGATAGACCCTTTTGATGTCCTCGTCAACAGCAACCCCGGCAAGATTGAGCGCCCGGATCTCATCTGCGACTTCTTTTTCCACCTTGGTCTTTATGCGCTCCAAGGCTACCTTTTTGGCAACCTTCTGCAATACTGTACTATAATCCAAATCCAGCTTCTCAGACAAGACCTTGGCTACTTCCTGCTCATTTTTTATCTGGCTGTGTATGACGCTTACCGAGGCCACTGTCTCCGTCACTGCAAGGCCCACCATGTTTCTATCTAAGATTTTCCCCCGTTCAGGCGTAATGAGACGATCCCTCGTCTGCTGCTCATAAGCCTGAAGCTGCAGCTCCTCGCCTTTGACCGCTTGAATGTAGAAGACTCGAGCGATTAGTGCGAAAATGGCCAGTTCCAGCGCGGCAAGCAGGAAAATCAGCTTCTTGCGTGTGTCCAAAGACGGTTTATCCATAGATAAGCTCACCTCTTGTCAATATCCATAAGAAATTGCGCCATGAATTCCTCCTTGCTTCGTCGAGGAGAAATCGGCGCGGCTAATCGGCTGAAACCTAATGCTTTCCGTGAGCAAGCCCCTTGCCGTCTTTTGCTGATTCATACTGAATTGTTATAGAGTTCCTAAGCGCCTTTGACTGCCAATCCGCATAGACGCAGGCAACCGCATTTGAAACTTAGGACGGGTTCAAAGAAATCGTTATGAAATCGAGTGAATTCCGCCTTTAACGAAAACTGCCCATAATCTTTTACGCTCGCCTTGCTCGCGACGAGTCCGAAGTACAGAGATTTGCAATTAGCTTTTTCCTCCGGAAATGCAAAGCTTTTTTTCTTCGCTATCTTTAAGCCTCTGCGCTTTATGGCGCGGCGCGTTCTCACCGCCGCTTTTTAGACGCTTCCCAACTTTCCCTCGCGTTTAGCCGCAACAAAGGGAGCTTCGCTTGGCAGCTGAGCAAGCCTTGGCTTAATGCCGTGTGATGCCCAAGTTTAAGCGCAGGTTGGTTGGCTACTATAAATATATAAAAAGAAGCAAATTCAATGAACACAAGCGTAGTTTAAATAATTGCAAAATTATGCTGAGCAGGATGTTTTTCGGCACTATAAGCTTTCATCAGCGCAATCTGCGTTTCAATGCCCTTTCTGCAGGGTTGAAAGCATGGCTTGGCTATCATTATTCTTGTATTATACATCAACTAAATGAAAAATGTTAGCTTTATTTGGATGAATTCTAATTAATTATTCTTCATTTTGCATCATGCTAGGATAATATGCTCTTATTTGCTTGGCAATTATGGGTAAATCTCCAACCTGAGGCAGCGCTTTGCGAAACTCTCGCAATAGAAGGCGCAATGGCCTTGCGCCCTGGCAGGGGCAGTGCCAGGGATGATATGCATTCTAATTCAGAATCTTCAGGGCGAATTTCCGACTTTGTAATTTGACGTAGTTTTCATATATGCCGATTTTCATCAAATGTTCCTTTTTGGAGCTTGACTGTCCATTGAGTGTTGCGAAATGCGGGTTTCGGCATTTCGCACTCGCTGTATAATCAAGCTCCAAAAAAGTCAGTTTAGTACGAAAATACATTTATGGACATTTGTCCATGACTCAAACACACAAATGGCTTAATATTTTCATCCTTAGTGGTGAAGCGAAGCTTCATAGGGGTTTCTATGAAAATCAGTATATAGGCTCAGCTCCAAAATCGTCGCATTGACTGAATATCCGCGCAAATTCAAAAAGCCTAAGGACTTTTAAGTCCTTAGGCTTTTTCCTTCAAAATCGCAGCAATCAGCAGTTCATTAAATCGCATGCGGATTTTTCCGCTTGCTTGCTGCATAGAGTTTGCGGCTGACACCTGGGACGCGGGGGAGGGAGATCCATGATCCCAGATGAATATCCTCAAACAAAATGGAATGAACTTTCTTCTTGCCATGTTTAAGCTTCACCGCCGTTTATCTGCCGGAATAAGCGAATAAAACCGAAGGCATTCATAAAGGTTTAAGATAGTCCGCTTCGAGATGCGCTAAACTCCCTCTAAAATCCTTGCGGCTCTGACAACGAAGCATATAATAATGCAAGGCGAGATTATGGCTGAGCTTTAGGCCTACAGTCTTGCCATTGCGGCGTTTTACAGCCATCCGCTTTCTCTTTTGCGCGGCAACTGCCTTTAAAAGGCATGCTCGCACGCAAAGAGCATATTGCCTAGCCCTGTCTTGACAGTTTGAATTTTTCCATCCAACGCTTAAAAGTCGCGTTTATTTAATTTGCGGCGTAGTAGGATGGCGGATAGTACGGGGATGCGGGATTGCTGGTTGTTTCCTTCACCGACACAGTATTTGGCGGGTAATACCAGAAGCATTTAAAAAGGGCCGTCCAGCAGCACCCTCCGTTCGCCTCGGATGATTCGTCTTTCGACAGAGCACTGAACTCCTTGAGATCCATTTCCTCTTTCATTAGCGCTGCCTCCTAAAGGTTTCCCGAAAATATAATATGGCTTCAGCCATATGGCAATTTAGAGCCAACCATGAATTTCATATTGCTTTAAAGCGGCGGCAAGTGCTGGCAACTTAGCGGGCGCATTTTACAATCCTGGCAGCACCCATTACCATAGCCTCCAATGCCTTTTACCCTTAAAAAGGGCGCAATCGTCAATCATTGCCAAATCAAGGGCAACGCGGCATTCAGAAGGCTTTATAAGTATATTATACTGTCACGGCTTAAAATGTCGGTTCTTTGAATAATTGCATGATCTGAGTCTAGAAGACTCTCATCATTACATTTATCATGTGAACAATCGCAACCATGCCTTTTTTCAATAGAGCCGAATTTTCCAGAGCAGGTTCCCTTCAGGCGCATCTTTGCGAAAGTCTGCGAACCCAGATGAATCCGCAAGATAAGCCTGGCTTTCACCCAGGCTTGCCATACGCATCCATAAGCTATAGGCAGACAGTCGATGCCCTCTCAAGCTGAAAAAACAGGTCAAGGGATCGCAGAAATCTTACCCTCCAAATAAGCCAGCCTAAATGCAAGCCGTCCTATTATTATTCTTTATTTAAAATATTTAATCTTCGCTTTTAATTTTCAACCAAACTCGACTTTGAGTCCAGAAGGCGCTTAAGCGCCATACTCAAGATCAATCTTGGATAATCAGAGGCCATCCGCCTCAAAGGCGCAACTATATTCTAAAGAGAAAAAATCCTTGAATTTCAACCCTTTAGCCATAAGTTTGCCGCCTAAACAAAAAAAGTTCACCCATCTCAATCCCAGCATGCTATTTAACCCGGCCCATGAGCCGCAATCATAGCTTATGCAGTTTTGAGAATCGCCGACTGAAATCGGCGAAGCGAACTGAAACGCACTCCACAAGGCTGTACCCTGGATATCGCCCCCATGCAGCATTCGTCTTTTGAAGAGTCGAATGCTGCATTAAGAGGCTGCCATAGGTTAATTAAGCAGACTAAGATGTCAATGTCTTGCATTCCGGAAGTTCACCCTTTCACGATGTACAGTTCCTGATGCTTATGTATTCCGGAATTCCACGCTGGTTAAGAGATATTCCCAAGCCTAAAAGATTCCAAATAGGTTGAGAATTCCGTAAACCGCATTAGAGATAATCCCAGTTGCTGAACTTACCAACGTAGGGATGGTGTTGCTGAAGAGAGTTGCGAAGCTCCAGGCTCCACCATTAACTTCTGACAACTCGTTTTCTGAGAGTTCGTTGAATTTGCTGAGTTCCAGGGAATCTTTCATAATCTGCCTCCTAAGTTTTACCGATGCCGACAAGTCGGTCGGTATATAGAATGCGCCTCGAATATGCAGCAACATCACCCACGCAAGTTAAGCGCCGACAAGACTCGCTTCGCTTTCCGCTTCGGCATTTTAGAGCCTAAGCTTCATCTGACTCCTCTCGTACGGCTGTACGGCGCTTGAACGCTTGCGGGCATTCATGCTTGATTAATCCAGATAGCCAGGCCTACCGGGACTAAACCTTAAAAGCTTGTTTTAAGATTGACCGCATCCGTCAACCTTTGCTGCATTTAATTGCCCAACTTCTTAAAACCGTTCTCTCAAAATGCTGATCAAGCGAAGCTTTATGTAATAATTTTTTTACCGTTTGATATGCTTCCAAGCGGGCGCTTCGATTTGCCTGCATTTCAAGGAGGGTTCTTCCTACGGAATCAAAGACTTGGTTGCAAGCCTTCTTTTCCACAGACTTTGACATGTTCCCCTCGTTTATCGCCTCTGCCTTAACATGTGAAGCACAGAAAACAGGTAATGAAGCGACTCCTCTCTATCGCCCCACAGCCCATCCGCTGTTTTGTCTCCCCGCACAGCCGTTCAGGATATTGGCTGCCACCTCAATCCCAGCGCGGAAACGTTGTCTCCCCTCGCGAATGTTTACGCGCGGAGTCTTCCCACTGCATGCCTTTGCCGAATACGCGCCAATCCTCAGGGAATCAATAATCAAGCATTCCCCAAGAACCATTTCTATCGACAAAAACACCTCAGTCATGGAAGATAGTGTCATTATAATCCTTAAAAATCCATCTGTCAATAGGTTTTTTAAAATTTTTACAAAATTTTTTTAGCGAAATTCTAAGATTAATCGTACTTCAATATATATAGTCATATTCTGTCCGATACTGCTTATTTTATTGCTTTTTGTGTGGAAATTCGCGCTGTTCAGCGACTCTTGGGCTGTACGCCCAACCCGCAAGCCCATTTCGACATCCATTCGATGACGCGCTGCCAGCCCGCTATTTTTAGAAATTCTGAGCGCCTGATGTTTATTCTGGATCAATGCATTCCTGCGTCCAGGCGCAGCCTTCATAAGCATGGAAATTTCTTCCTCATTTTACGGCATTAGTCAAGCTTTAAAGAATATATTGAAGATATCATCCAGTCCGGCATGCTTACTTAAGCTCAAAGGAAAGTCTGCAAATGTAAGTTTAACATGCATCGTTTAAAATCATGCTCTCCTAACAGCCGGCGCATGCGCATCAGGATGCAATTGACGGATAATCACTCTTTAAATAGGGGTGATAATGCGGGTTGCACCTCCAATTTATTTTAGCATCTATGGCTAAATTGATTCTCAAAATTCCGATTTTGAGGTCGGATTATGCAATTATACCGCTTTTCATCAAATGTTCCTTTTTTGGAGCTTGATAATCCATTGAGTGGTGCGAAATGTCGACATTGGCATTTTGCACTCGCTGTATAATCAAGCTCCAAAAAAGGTAATTTTATATGAAAAGCAGTATAGCGAGAAATGCTGATGTCAATCACGCTTGAAAGTGGATAATTCGATCTTGAAATCGTTTTGTCTTGAAATTGTTTTGTTTGGCTGGAAATCAGTATATTTGCATATGAAAGTTCCGATTTTGGGCTTGATTATTCAGAGCCATGGATACTCAAGCTCCAAAATCGGCGCGTGTGACTGCAAATCGGCATACTCGCCAAATGTTCCTGCGCGTCACTTTCCAAGGCGCCTAAGCTCTTTGCTCGCGTCGCCCCGCCAAATGCCACCATGATAGCAGTATACTTCTCGCACATCAAATTTTTCGCCCGCTTCTCTAAGGCACCTGGCAGCCATTTTCAAATCCAGCGAATAAACCTTTGGAATTTGCAGCTCTCCGCCTGCAATCTCAGCCGCATCCCCCGCAATGAAAGCTTTCTTCTTGCGAACGTACAGCGAAGCGTGCCCCGGCATGTGCCCCGGAGTAAGGATGACCTCAGTTCCCCCGCACCACGGAAGAACATCCCCGCCTTCCACAATGCACTCTATTTCGGTGAATTCAATTTTCGGCCACAGCGTGGACGGCGCCGGCCTTTTAAGCCTTTTATCCAAAGGAAGCCTTAAATGCTCCTCTTCCTCAAGAGCCAGGCGCACAGGCTTATCCCTGCCGCTTGCCGCTCCTGCGGTTACAGCCGTGGCAAAAGCCTTGGCCTTTGGCGCCCTCCTCTTTATCTCTGCAAGAGATCCTATGTGGTCATGGTCTTGATGCGAAATGAATATGCCCGTCAGGTTTTCAATCCCAATTCCCGCTTTTTCAAGCGCCTTTTCAAAGTCATCAGCCATCCCCGGAAACCCCGCGTCGAAAAGTATCGAATCATGATCGTCAAGCAGCACGACGGAATCCACGCGGAAGCCTTTAAACCCATCTGCCGACGCTTCTACTGCCAAAGGCACGATCCTGCACATAAGCATGCACCTCTTTCGTTAGATTTCAGACCTTATCCCCTTAAGCCATACTGATTTTCATAGGAAATTGCCTTTTTTGCAGCTTGATTACGCAGCGAGTGCGAAATGCAGAATGAATTTCGCACCATTCAATGGACATTCAAGCTCCAAAAAAGGAGCATTTGTTGAGAATCAGCATAGCATATTGACTCGCGCATGAAACCGCCTGCGCCAGCTTAACTGCATGGCGAAGCTAACATCCCAGCTTTCCAATGCGCATCAGCAACATGTGCAGTATATCAGACATAGAAAAGAAGTCAAGATTCACATGAGCACGCGCTGAGGCTTGATTTCCTAAGAAAAAGGGTTCATGGGGCTTGCGTGGCCATTCCTGGATTTATCGAGGAGGACGCAATCAAATTCACTTCTACGATCACATCTTTATAGGATTTGATGCATCTCTCCAACAATTCCCACATGATAATCGTTTTGATGCTGAGTCCGCACCCTGATGGACTCGGAGCTTCTGATTCAGTTACATCGTACTTGCAGTTCCACGTAGGCAAGACTTTGACCGCCCAGATTCTCGCCTTGGTTTCTTGAGAAACTTGACTTACCGACTTGTAGTAGCAACGAACCCCCGGATGATAGCCCGCACTTGAATGCCCTTCAATTCTTTCCGTCCACGCCTTGATGTATTCGATGAAACTTGCAGGCACCTTGATTCCCGCGCCTACATCCAGATAAATTACAGTTCCAGGAGGGAATCCCGCTCCGCGCGCCAAGGATACCGCCGAATTGGCATCGAATGCCCCCTGCAGGGATGTGCCTCGCTCGTTGCTGCTTGGCTGCCTTCCTGAAAAAATCGGGGCGATTCCCCATCCCTGCGACTCAAGAACATCCCTTTTATCCATCCATCCATGGCTTTTCTCATGAGCGGGAGAAGGCGTCAAATAAAAGCCGGTGAATTTGAAATCAGAATGCTCCTTGATAATCTTCATGGCATAGTCTCCGGGATAATGCCACGCAGACATGCCCCAATGCGGCATAAGAACCACCTCCATGCAAACATCTCTGCTATTAAGTTATACCGATTTGCAGTCAAATGTACCTGTTTTTTGGAGCTTGATCATCCACTTTCAAGGTGTGATTGATATCGGCATTTCGCGTTCACTGTGCAGCAAACGCTCCCAAATAGGAACTTTCATGCGCAAATCAGCATGCAAACCCCAATCAGGCAGCTGGACAGGGATGGAACAGATTACCGCGAGGGGAAAGGCTATGGGGAAGCTTGAAATAATTTTTTCAGAATAAATGCATTGATCCGCGCAGAGGCTGAATGCCATGACCCTTCCACTCAGCATAGGAGTAAATGCTCTTCAAATAGCGGCGTTTCGCCTGACGGCGCCGGCGCTGCAACCATTTCGCATCCCCGCTGCACAAAATATCTGATTCTCAGTAAAAGGCGCCGGCGGCAAGTTCCTTTTGCAAATGCTTTCTGATGAAAGCCCAAGCTGCCAGGCCAGGCGCCAATCTCAAGAACCGCGTTTTAAATAATCTTCCTAGAATGCGCAAAACAGGGAAAGCAGCGGAATTATCCTTAGGCTCGGCTTCTCCCCCTCAATCCTACTCTCCTCTAATGCCCCTGTATATGCAGATTTTCATACAGTGTTCCTTTTCTAGAGTTTTATTATAGCCAAGCTCAAAGCTCAAAAACGGGCAGTCTCATATGCAATTAATATACTGATTTTCATTGAAAAATGCCTTTTTTTGATGCTTATACAGCAAGTGAGAAATGCACAATGCATTTCGCGCCATTCAATGGACAGTCAAGCTCCAAAAAAGGAACATTTGATGAAAATCGGTATAGCTGCTAGCGCCTTTTATTTTACCTCCCGCTTCGTGTTTTTTACGCGCTCTTTTGCTTCTGAGGCTTTGAAAGTTTTAAAACCATATAAATCAAGAAGGAAGGCAGCTTCTCTTTCAGTTTGAATTTCCTAAATTAATATAGCATGCATAACATTTTATGAGTTGGGGAAATTAGTAATCGGTGAGGCGAGCGGCCGGCTTCCCCCAACCCCTGCTTGGGCAAAGACCGGTTTGCGGCGGAGATTCCATGAAAGACCGAACTTAGTGTCCAGTCGGAAAATCCGATCAGAAAGTCAGTTTTGAAGAGGCTGAAGTTTTGTCCTCTCCAAATAGACGCATCCTTTATTCACTCTAAAGTGCGGAGCGTTTTCATGAAGGGGGTGATTAGTTGACTATAAATGAATTGGCAGAGAGAATCAAAGGCAGGCCTCAACTTGAAAACGCGCTCAGGCTCGCATCGGCAGATGAGCAGATAGTCCTCTTAAAAGAGAATTTTCCAGACATCACCGACGATCATCTCATGGCGCTCCAAGCAGAGGCGGCAGGGCAAGAAGGCCAAACTCTGGGCGCAGGCGGCGAAGGATCTCTGATATCCAACTTGGCGGATTCCATCGGCAGCTACATCCACCGGGACAATTCAGGAAGATAGGGGTTATCTTTAGCCCGTGTTCAGGAGAAGTTTACCAAAGAGCGCTAATCATCGCTCTATTATATATTCAAAAGGAGAAATTAACATGAGCAAAATCAATGATCTCTATGAACTTTCTCAAAACAACGCCTCTCTCAGAAGCGATCTCGATGCTCTGAACAAAAAGTACTCCAATAATCGCAACTATGATCATGAGTCAATGTACTCTGAGCTTATCTCTGTCGCTGACAAATACGGCACAACTCTCTCCCGCGCCGACTTCGACGAGCATCTGGGCCAGTACGCCAACTCGAGCGTCAACTCAGTCTCCGGCGGCCAATACGGCTCCAGCAGTTCAAATCAATCTAGCAACGCCCAGGATCCCTGGAGGCAGCTCTGGGTCGGCTTCGACAACCCATATCAGAGCCAAGATTCAACCCACCCCTTCAAATAATCCTCCCGTCGCGCAACTGGCTGCGGCTTTGCGAAAAGCGCAGGATGTTCAAAGGGAGTTCCGCGCCAAGGGCAGAGCCTAACCTCTTCCAGCAAATAAAAGCAGAGCCTAAGGCTCTGCTTTTTCTCTTTAACTCCTAATGTGCATTTTTCGATCTTGCAGAAATATTTTCAATAGTCTATGCTTTTAAAGTATATTGAACTGAATTGCAACTAAAATTCAGACTTTCCTGCTTGGATTGATATACACATT
>JAISZB010000248.1 GCA_031269465.1 Clostridiales bacterium
TAGTACGAAAATACATTTTATGGACATTTGTCCATGCCTCAAATACACAAATGGCTTAATATTTTCATCCTTAGTGGTGAAGCGAAGCTTCATAGGGGTTTATATGAAAAGCAGTATATTTGAGCATTTTAAAGAACTGTTAATGTTGCATCGGCTTATAATAATTGCAGTACTGTCATGAATTCACGCTAAATCCGATAACGCAAAGTCAAGCCGATTGCATTCAAACGCGCCTATTTTGGCCCTTGATTATCAATTGAGCCGCGAGAAATGCCGATATCAATCGCACTCATTGTATAATCAAGGGCCAAAATAGAAGCTTTCTCATATGCAAATAAATACATCTATTTAGGAATCGAACAATGGAATATTATAGCCATCAGTGTTTTCATGAAAGCATTTGGCGCTTAGATTAACCTGAGCCTTTCACTCATTGAGCCGTTGTCGGCAAAGAACTCAGAAGTCTGCGTCTACATCAAGCGCTTCAATTCCCGAAGCCTGATTTACCGCAAGCGAGCCGTCCCAGCCGAGCACGGCTGCGGCTCCCGCAACTTTGCGGGTGGCCTGTATCGCTTCAGGAACCAAAATTATATGAAGCCCCTCAAGATCCGATCCCGAGACTTCTATCACGCCTGAGATGCTCCTGCCTGCGGGGACGACCAGGTAATTGCCGCTCATATCGGTTACGGCGAACATGCTTTTCATGTAGCCGCTGATGTTTACGACCTCTGACGCGGCCTTGGCTTGAAGGCCCTCAACCTCTATCTTGCAGGAGACAGACATGCCGAATACGTCCTTGGCCAGGCCGCTTCCCAGCTCATCCATGTAAATCGGAGTATACCCTATGCGGACGTACGAGTCGATGGTGCTGGTGTTTTCGAAGCTGAAAGGCATGCTTCCATGCTGTATGGGCGAAGCCTTGGCTTCCGGAGGCGAGGCTTCCACGGTTATAGCGGCGGGCGCAATCTCGATGGATGTGGCGTTGTCATGCTTCAAGCCGACGCTTCCCATAAGCGCCGCTGAAGATGAGCCGTAGGGCTTGTGCAGGTACCAGGCGTGCGTCGCTGAGATGCTTGGCATGCTGAGGACAGCCAGCAAGGCGGCAGCGAGCAGCATTTTCTTTTTCTTCATAAAAACCGCCTCCTAGCGCGGGTATTCTCACGCTGACGCGCAGTCAAACGCACCGATTTTGGAGCCGGATTATCCAGATTCTCAGTGCAAAGCCGGCTCCAAAATCTGAACTTTTATATGCGCATCAGCATAAACGCGCGCTCCGATTTGCAGTCAAATCCAACTGTTTTGGAGCTTGATGCAATCAATGAAATATAATTTTCATATGCAAATCATTATATTTAGATATATAAGCATTTTAATCCTGTAGTTTATAAAGGCTTCTTTTTCGTTTTCATTGCATGCTTATTGCAGTCATAAATAAAAGCTTGACTACACACCTTGAAGATGTACAATCAAGCTTCAAAACAGGCATGCAGGCTAGCGGTCAATCGCATCTATTTTGAAGCTTGATTGCGCACTGAGCTTCTGCGGAGTCAAGCTTCAAAAAGGCTTTGCCTATTTGCAGTCAAATGCACCTGGTTTGGAGCTTGATTATCCACTTTCAAGGGGTGAAACACAGATATCAATTGCGCTCATCGTACAGTCAAGTTCCAAAATAGGAACTTCATACGCAAGTTAAAGCGGACGCATGCGCTTTAGAGTATTCGAGCTAATTGTCAAAGATATCCACAGTGTATCCGATCAGCCATCTGTCTATCATCCCGGCCGCAACTTCACCAAAGGCGCCCGTCACCGCCGACCTTGAAGCTTGAACCGCTTCCGCTTCCATTCTGACGTTGATTGGAGCGCCGGACGCCGCGTTCGCGGCCATATTAAAGCCGACATAGAGCGGGCCGAAGTCAATGGACTTGCCGGGGGCGTTGCCGCTGAAGCCGTAATAAGAGACCTTTGTCTGGCGCTTGACTTGGCCCATCATGGGAATGCTGAAGGAGGCGGGTGCGGATTGGCCGCTCTCATCCGCAAAAAGCTGCTCTCCGTTTCCAGCCATGAGGCTGAACATATACGGCTCAGGCCTGATTCGGCCTGAATCCGGAGCGATTTCCATGGAATAGAAGCGGAGCTGGCCGGAAGTGAAATCCTCTCCCAGGAGATCCAGCGGGGCGTCTTCTGAGATGAGGGGGCCGTTTATCTTCGGGTCGGAATTGTAATCGAAATCGGGAGGCTGATTATTCGCAAGCTCTCCGTAATAGTAGATTTCTTCGATCTCCGCGCCGCTTCTTAGCACCGAGAGCCTGGCTCCGCCATCCGCTTGGGTTTGCATGTAAATAGTCGTTGGCTGGCCTGCAATCAGGTAGGCATTTGAATAGTCAGGGTTTAAAGAAACGGCGCCGCCTTCTTCCGCGCCGAAAGCGCTTGACGCTTCATCCACGATTTTAAGCTTTATTTTCGGTAAGTCAGAGAGAAACATGCAGGTTCGCCATCCGCTTTCCTCCATTCGCCATGTCACATTGCTTGCGAGAAGAGAGAGATTTGCATACTGGCCTTGCGCGTTCTCGACCTCTATGACGGGCGGCTCTTCGCCCTTGACGCCGAGGATGCCGACGGAATATGCGTTAAGCGCCTCTATCGGCTCCGTTTCTATGACTTTTTTCAGCCTTAGGGATTTTACCGCTTCAGAAGACAGCCCGATGTTTTCTACAAGGTTTCCGTCGCCTTCGTCAATTGTGTAGGTGATTTTATATACAACATCCCCGTCTCCGAGGTTGCGAAGCTCATTTACAGCGCTTATCTCAACGATTTCTCCGGGAATTCCAAATGTCTTCCCCTTGAGTTCGAATACCGGCTTTACTTTCACTTCAGAGGTTCCGACATCGGCTCCTGGAAGATAAACGGGCTGCCCCGCAAACCAGACATAGCTTCCTCCGGAAAACGCGACCAATGATGCGGCTATGAAGCATGCCGCGACTATTTTTCGCTTCATTTTCCTCATTGGTAAGCATCCTCCTCTTCCTCCTTGATGGAGTCAAATCCAAGAACCGCTTGCTCTATGGGGATTTCAGAAGCTGAAGCCTCCGCGTCCGGCCAAGCTGACGCGTAAAAGAAGCCTAATTCAGGCAAAGTGCTGAGCCTTGCGCCAGTAAGATCCATTTCCTGCCTGTATCCGGTCCAATCGTTTATCCTGTCGTCCCAGTACAGCGTTATCATTTTCTCCCAGTAGCTCTGGGAGCCGGCGAAGCTGTACGGGCTGTAGGAAGCCGCAGTGTAGGTTCCCCGCTTTATGCCTTCGGAAAAGGCGAATTCTCCCGCTCCTGCTATGTACCAGTATTCATTGCCGCTGGAGATGCGCGTTTCAACGTAGCCTTCACCCGCGATTTTGACTGAAAGCTCTGGCTGCAGGGCTTCTATGGCCATTTCAGCCTGAGCGCTGATTATTTGCATTGTTCTGTACCCCGCTTCTATTGCCGCGAGATCTTGTACTCTAAAAGTGAAGTTGTAGTATCCGGGTTGTTCGGGAAGTTCAAATGACAAGCGCTCGGTTTTTTCCGCCTCTTCCCAAATACCATCGGATGTCGCCAGTTCCACGCCGTCTTCGAAAAACGCCCCAAAATCTTCATCGCCTTCCTCGATAAGTCCGAGTCCATTGTTGAAGATCTCTTCTGGAAATTCTTGCCTGAAGGATTCTTCTGAAGCCAAAAGAGCAGCCTCTTCCTCAGGAGAAAGCGTGAATTCGGCTTCCGTCGATGAGAATTCATCGAAATCAGGCCAATCTTCTTCTGAAAAATTTTCCTCGTAAAAATCCTCTTCTGAAAATATTTCCTCGCCCTCAAGGGGGAGCCTGGACCACTGCGCTTTATATTCGCCGTTGCCCCACTTTATCTCCCCGCTTAGGTAGACGGTGTCTCCGGCAAGAGCCGCGTATACCTTTGCGCCTTCCTCGTCTGTGTGCACGGAAGGGCTTATGTATGAAATAGCGTTGTCACTTAGGATGGATTCGGCGAACGCAAGCGTGTCCGCGTCTATGGACGCTTCTATGAGCCTTGAAACCGGCGCTTTAGCTTCTTCAAACTCCAGGGAGAAGCCGTTGTCCGGAGATAGCGGGTAGTAGGTCAATGAAGCGCTCCCTACCGGAGTTTCCTCCACTCCCTCGGGCCATAGAGGCTCATCCTTGACCCTGACCGCGAATGTGGCTTCATTTGTCGAGTCGAACTCGTACATGACGGTCCAAACTATTTTCCACACCCCGGCGCCTTCATCGAATGAAGCCGTAAGATCCGCTGAAGATGAGGAGCCTAGTTCATAAAATTCGTAATTCTCGCTTGAAATTTTTCTGTAGGATCCGTCTCTCAGATCCAGCGGCTCAAACTCAGGCGACAGGGTTTCGGTTACAAGCATTAGGCCGCCTTCCGGGGCGCCTGAGGCGCGGGTGACTCTGAGCGTAATGTCGTAATGGCGGAAATGGCCTTTTCGATTTTCGCTCCAGGGTGAAGCCGTGTGGGTCAGGGACAAATCGCCGGATGCGAGGTCTTCGCCGACATCAAATACAAAGTTTTCATCCTCGGGAAATATTTCTTCCGGATATGAATCATATTCCGGCGCATCTTCATACGTGTAGAAATCTTCCCAATTGGGCGGCTCTCCAAAACTTTCCGGAAGGATTCCTTCAAAGTCGCCGTCGGATCCGGAAGCGTCGGCGGGATCTTCAGCTGAGCCGGGGAATTCGGACGCATCGAAGCTTCCGGGGGAGTCATATATGACATAGTCTTCATCATATTCGACTTCGGGGATTTCCGGAGCGGGGGAGGGTTCGCTCTCATTCACCTCCGGCTCGCCTTCTGAGATTTCAGGCGCTTCTCCCGTTTCAGACTCTTCCGAAACGGAAGGGCGTCCTTCAATATGCGGCCGTAAAACCGGATATTCCGAGGGAGGCGATTCCGCGGCGGGCGCAGGCGTTTCTAATGCGGGTCCAGGCGTTTCAATGGGAGGGGAAGCTCCCGCCCCCTCTCCCGGGGCGATGCTCCCCGGAGCGATTTCGCTTGCTTCTGGAGGCTCGGAATTCAGACTTGATTCGTTCAGCGGATTCGGAAGCTCTTCTGCGAATGCGATGCGCAGCCGGATGCTTGGCATCAAGACAAAGAATGCCAAACAGCAGGCAAAGCCTCTGAGCAATCTTTTTTTCATAATGTGCGGCAAGGAAACCCCAGCCATGGGACTGGGGAGAATGCCGACCTCCTTTCCGTAAATGGGCCGCATGATGCCGATTTGCAGTCAATGCGCCTAGAACTTTCATATACCGCCTTGCAGTCAAATGTACTGATTTTGGTGCCTGACTGTCCGCTTGAAGGGTGCGAAATGACTATATCCACATTTCGCCCTAATTGCAAAATCCTACATCAAAACCGGATCTATCCATTGCAAAGCAGCGCGGCAAATCGGAAGCCATGCTCTCTCGCGACGATTGCTCCGATTTGCGAGCCGCGCGAAGCGCTGAAATCGGACGGCATGGCTGCGCGTTGGACTGTGCCGAAGAGTTTGACTTCGCGCCGGCGCATCCTCTCTTCCTACAGTTTCTTCGTCTCTGCATCGCCCTCCATCTCAACTGAAGGAAGCAAATCTTCCACGTCGTCCTGCTCGCTCTTTGGAAGCGCGTAGCGAAAGTAATCAGGGGCGAAGTATATGATGAGCATTATCAAAATGCATAGAGCGAGGTTGAGAGGCTGCCTGATAAATAGAAGGACTGAGCCGAGCCCTTCAATTTTCAATGCCGCTACTCCCAGAATGTCTCTGGGAAGCACAGGATCCCTATCTGTTACGCTGTTTGCGTCGCCCTTTGTAACAAATGAGAGCGAGCCGTTTGAAATCAGGATAGTTTCGACTCTATGAGTCTGAGTCGTTTTCAGTTCGGGATCCGCATAATAGGAAATTATGTCTCCGACTCTTATGCTTCCCGCGTTTGCCTGCCTTGATATTATGTACGCTCCCTTGTTGATGGCGGGAGCCATGCTCTCGGAGATTATTATAAAACTTCTATATCCAAAGATGCTGTATCCCATTTGGGAGAAAAAAGAGGTTGCAAGAGTGAATAGCAGCACTGCAAGGAATATCCCTATTAAGAAGTTGATAAAAGCCTCCGGCTTGCCTGGATTCTTATTAAGAACTGTTCTGATTGTTATGTTTTGAGGGATTATACCCGCTCCGAAATCTTCCAGTCGCAGCTGCCACGGGGGTTCTTTGGCTTCTTTAGCATCCTCCTGCTCAAGCTCCAAGGACTCGATGACAATGGAGCCGCATTTGCCGGAAGACTGCTTCTTTAAGCTCAGTTCGACATCAAGGGCTCTGTCGTCGTCGTCAAAGGCATAAGAGAAGCTTTTAAGAAGAAGGGGATTCTTCAGCTGAATATTCTCTGAGCTTTGCGCCGGACCTTCAAAGGAACCCAGCGGATTTTTCGCGTAGATGTCAGGAAGGCTTTTTTTGCCGGCGGCGAATCTGAAGCCGTCAGGAGCGTATAGGCGGAAACTGCCTGAGGCGATGGCGCCCGGATGCTGTTCGGAGATTACTATCGGGTTAAGCTGAAGAATCGCCTTTTTTCTTACGGCAGCCTTGTCTTTGAGCCTTGCGATCGTCCTGCGGGCATTCTGCGCCGGAGGCGCCTCCAAGGCGTCTAAGCTGGTTTCTAAATTCATTCGATCAAATCCTTTTGCGCTTTGGTATAAGTTATGCCGCGACAAGCAAAATCCGCTGCGATTCATGATTCAAAAATATTCTTTCGTCTGAAGATGGCAGAGAAATATAAAACGCTGGGCTTTGAGACGGCTTGAAAAGGGGATGGGCTTTATGAGCGGATTTTAAGGCCGGATTATCCGCTTTCGAGTTAATTGCCGCCCGTCTTCAAGGTGCGTTTGATATCGGCATTTAGCGCTCGCAGTATAATAAAGCTCCAAATAGGAACTTTCATGTGCAAATCTGCATAAACCTATTTTCATCAAATGTTCCTTTTTGAAACTTTATTATCCATTGAGTGGTGCGATTGAGATTGATATCGGCATTTCGCACTAGCTGTATAATCAAGCTCCAAAAAAGGCAGTTTTCTATGAAAATAAGTATAACTTGCGGAGTCGGATCCTCAAAGGAAAGGATGCCTGCCAACTCAATATGCTCCTTGAATTCGGGCCTGGGCGTCCAATGAAGCATAAAGCGGCTTTATTGAGAATCAAAAAGTCAAGAATATGTTTGATTAGCAGTCAAAATGCATTCATTGTTCTCTACGTAATTCGACGGCAAAATCGGGTTTTCAGGAGTCGGTCATAATGTCTAGAAATGTTTAAGATATTTTAAGAGCTTAGTGCAATAATTGCTGAGCAAAAAAACTTTAATGAAGCTATATAGCCTAAGAAAAAATATTGCATATAAATCTAACAGATATGAGTAAAGCATAAGATATAGTGAATAATTTACAAATATTACCTTTGACTAGATCATAACATACAAGCTCTTCAAATGCAATCTCTTTATAGAATTATTGAAGCAATTATTTTTACAATTGACACTTGATATTAATCATTCAGATTATGCTTAGGACTTATATTTATTAACTAATTGAATATTATGAAACAATATGGCTATCCTTTAAATTCTTTGGAGAATGTAAGACATTAAAAATACAGGATGTGGTCATGTAGGCATGACTGGTCGAGGAGAATTTGGAGCCATGCAAATCCAAAGAGAGCTTAGCTTGGATTTTGGCGAACCTCGCCATTATCATCCAATCAAAGCCATTATAGCACTTTATAGGAAAAATATAAAGCAATTTATAGCAATTTAGGATTAAAGTTTATTAATAATTTATGCCTGAATTTGGATTGAGGATGCTTCAATCGAAGAGTCCCTGGCAATATCAATTAGTACATGGAACTGTCCTTCAAGTTCCTTGAGCAGCTGGCCTTTAGCATACAGCGCATTTACAGGTCGCTTGAGGTCGTCGCCAAAGAGGCGGGCTTCATTCAAGCGGCGGCATATAAGAGCAGTTCTGCTGCAAAAGGGCGGACGGGCATACTCCATTATGATTGCGCGAATTTCTTTTTTGAGATGGAGCTGAAGACAGCCTGAAAAAAATGCCTGCAGTGGGGCTTTCATTGCAAGTGCATCGCCTGCCATATAGTTGAATTTAAAATTGTGAACCAGCAAATTTGCAATAACCGAATATTGCATTATTATTGATTATATGACTGGAGAAAATCAATATAAAAGAGTCGCAGAGGAAAATATTATAAAAAGCTTTTTAGCAAAATAACAAATATGCAAAAATATTACTTCCCAAATTATCGAAGATCGAATCGACTATTATGCTATTAATGTTTTTCAAATAGTATCCAATCAAATCTAAATCATTCCAGATTGGAATGGTTGTTTTCAACAAATAGAATTGATTGTAGAAATATATCATGTTAATATTATTTAGAAGGCAAGGAAAACGAGGTGAATTTTTGTAAGCTATTTAAAAATATTAAATTCGTTTTCAATTGAATCACGGTCTTAATGCCTTCAAATTATACAAATTTGGAAATGGAGGCGTATAAATGGAAAAGCCGAATATCCCTATTATGTCTGAGCTGAAATCCCAGGTTATTAAATGCAGTCATCCTATCGATCCAATAAGCTGGGCGTATATGAAAGAACTCAGGGAACATAACAAAACAAAAAAAGTTTATGCCGTAGACCCTTATGCCGAGGTCTACCAATTCCGCGATAATCTGTATGGAATCTATACTGATAACGCCGACGGCGGCGGAGCGCCTTGGATGTTTTTGATAATTGGGCCTGAGAAAGCGATGCTAATCGATACCAGCTTCGGAATTGGTGATCTTAAAGGCTTGATAAATGAGATTACCGGCAATATGCCTCTTGTAGTAGCAAATACGCATGCTGCATATGATCACTCATTCGGCAATCATCAGTTTGATCAAATTCATTGCCACGAATACTCCGTGCCCCGCATGCTGCGCCAGTACAACTCTCATATCTGGGACTATCTGTTTGATGAGAATGGCAAAAATAAGTGGCTTGACTTTGACAGAGACGACATCCCTCCGTTTAAAGATTATGAAATAGTCCCATGCCGCAACGGGCACGTTTTCGATCTAGGCAAAAATTACAAAGTAGAGCTTGTATGGCTTCCTGGGCATCAGCCGGGACATTCCGCATATCTCGACAGGAACAACCGCATATTGTTTGCAGGTGATGACACTTGCAGTGAAACAATAGGCATCGGAGGAGGGCCTAAGCCAGGGGTGCGGGGTGATCCTTACAACAAATACGCAACAGTCACTGCTTTTCGAGATGAACTGTCGAAACTGGTCGAGCGCATGGATGAATACGACAGTGTTTTCCCAAGCCACTTCATAGTCGATGTTGACAGCAGTATCATGAAAAGCATACTGGACACCTGCAACGCCATTATTGCCAATAAAGATTCCCATGATTATTTATATGATACGAATGGATTTACAACAAAAAGGAAGTTTATCAGGGGTTATGGAACCCTGCAATATAGAGATTCGGTCATTTAAAAATATAGAAGCATTACAGCGCATTGGAGGGCGACTAGTGGAAAATCAAATCACGTCTGTCAAATCCAGATTGAAGTCTAAAGAGCTTAATTGCAAAGACAAGAGTGATCCAAGAAGCGCAGCATATATCAAAATGCTGAGGGAAAGCAATAAAACGCTAATAATGCATGATGTAAACCCATATGCTGAAGTGTACCAGTTTCGCGAGAATTTATACGCCATCTATACCGACAGCGCCGATGGCGCGGGGGCTCCTTGGATGTTTGTTGTCGACGGTCCAAAGAAAGCGATGATCATCGACACTGGTTTTGGAATAGGAAACATCAAAGGCCTAGTTGATGAGATAACCGGAGGCAAGAAGATTTACGCTGTGAATACTCACGGGCACGTGGATCACGCTTACGGCAACTGCCAGTTCGACGCAGTTTACTGCCATGAATATGAAACGCCAATATTGAAAGCTCAAAACAAGCATATTTGGGACTATCTATTCGATGAGAATGGAAAAGGCAAATGGCTTGATTTTGACCGAAATGACATTCAGCCATTTAAGAGCTATGAAATCGTTGGATGCGATGACGGTTATATTTTCAATCTTGGAGATGGCTATGAGGTTGAACTCGTATGGTTGCCAGGGCATACCCAAGGCCATGCCGCATATCTCGACAAAAAGAACCGCATACTGTTTGCGGGTGACGGCGCAGTTTCTTCGGGCACTGGAATCGCTGGAGGAAAGAGCTTATCAACACCTCGAAAAGAGTTTGCCACAATAACGGCATACCGAAACGCATTGGCAAAGATCATAGAGCGCATTGAAGAGATCGATCATATTTTCCCCGCGCATGCCATTTTGGATGTTGAGAGTCAAATCCTTCCCAATATATTGGAAGCTGCCAATGCCATCATCACCGCTCCTGAAAATTATGACTACAGCAATGCGCGAACCAGGGTTGATGGGAGCGTGAAGATTGAACTGTTCAAGCATGTTAAAGGATACGGACCCCTTGCATACACGATGGATACAGTTTGATGCCCGTCGAGCGGATGCGCAACAAAGCAGTCAGATTTTCATTTTATGCTTTGACAAAGCGTCAACTAAATAATCTTTGAATTTTCTTTGATAATCGGTAATTCTCCTATCCTTGGCAGACACGATAACGAGCGGCGTTGGCGGCAAACCATCTAGTCGACTAATCGAGACATCGCTAAGATTGTATGGCGCTAGATCGCTTTCATAAAAAATCGCATTGCCATTTCCAAATGCAATCCTCGCCAACACCGCTTCACGCCTATCATCGTACTCGACAAGTTTCAGTGCGCAATAACCGAGATTTTTGCAAAAACTGAGCAAAATTTCTTGCAATAGCGGTCTTGCCATAAGAGTAACATCTTTGATTTCAGAGAGATTGATATTCCCCTTTCCTGCTAGAGGATGAGATTTTGGCAAGACAACAATCATATTGTCTTGACTGAGGAAAGTAACTTCTAAATTGTGCTGGCTTGGCAGAAACTCGCGCATAATGACAAAATCCAGCTTGCCGCTCAGCAACGCATACAATGCGCTGGCTACATCTGAATGGCGTGTGGTTATCAGCTTTATATTGGGATGCTTATCTATAAAGCTTGTCAAATACTCTCGAAGATTGAAAATGGACCAAGCTGGTATCACACTGCAATATACAGGACAGTTTAACGCCCTTAACATAAGCTCTACAGATGCCAAAACGCTCTCGATTTAGAGATCCTAAAGAAGATTTTTTTAATGCATTCAGCTCTTTTTTCATTATTTGCCTGTCTA
>JAISZB010000307.1 GCA_031269465.1 Clostridiales bacterium
GATTTTCATAGAAAAACTGGATTCTGTCAAAGTAGATTTTAGCTTGTACGCGCTTTCCATTATGCTCAGGCGACAGTCCGTACGTTCTTTTGCCTACAGCGGCAAATCCTGTTTTTCCTACCGATGGCGATTCACAGCGAAACGCTTCGCGTTCATATTCCGGCAGGGCAAGCAGGTACTTTCCATCCTCTTCCCACAGCTCTTTAAGTGTGTCGCCGCGGCGGCAATGCCCTCTATCTTGATCAGCGTCGCATAGCGCCGTCAATTCCTTATTGAATGCGTCAAAGCCATCAATCGTTGGCACAGGAGCCAGCATATTGCGCAGGGCATGCCCGACCTCGCTTTCCACGCCCCCCTTTTCATTGCCGCCGCTGGGGCTGCAAAAGTCGGCGAGAAGGCGATGATGCGGCTTAAACCGAGAAAACCCATCCGTGACGGCGCGTTCGGTTCCCTTCAGTACATGTGCTGCGGCCGTTGGCATATTGCCGCATCGCACTCGTATGGGTACGCCTCCGATATGGTAGAAGATACGTTTCATTCCCTCAAGCGGACACTCTTGATTCTCTGAGGGAAATACCTGCATCCAGCCGCTGTTGGAGTATGGAAGGGACGCAATCAATGCATGTCCTTCATGCGATGCGCCGCCGGCGACATAATGCTTGAAATCCCCGAAATCAACTTGCGCGTATGCCGGGGGCCGATCCAATGGCAAAAAACCTTCATTGCGTTTCCCAAGCGCGAACTTTTTTTTCGAAATATACCTCTTGACCGTTGCGCAGCTGCCGGAAAATCCGTATTCACCTTTCAGCCGATGGCAAATCCTGGCGGTTGCATGCCCTGCTTTCGCGGTTTTTCAAGTCTTACTCCAGCCGCTTGCCTATTGTCTCAAGGCATGCTCCCAATGCAGGGTGGTTTTCCGGTTTCAAGCTGAAAGAGCCTCTGGCCGCCAATCTTCTTGATAGGCATATTTCTGCGCCGTTCGAAAGTCTTGTCCGGTAATTCTTGCGATCTCTCTCAGCGAATTCCCTTCGATTTCGTAGAGATCTTTGATATACTGTTTCTGAGGCATGCGCATCACCTTCCTTTGCCTACTATTTGTGGTTTGAGACTCCACTTTAAGGATAGCATAGTTGTTTTGGTGTTGGCATCGGCTCTTTTTTACCCCGCCGTGAGTGCTGTATTTTTCGTGCGCCTTTGCTGTACTTTCAGTTTAAAGAAAACAAGTGTTCCCTTCTGAAAGAAATTTGCTAGCCTTAATAACAGATGGTTGCAGGAATGGCGATGATCAAAGTCTGTATTTTATAATATCATTCAATACGCTGGATGTAATAGTTGCATTTGTCTAAGCTCCAAGATTTGATAGGCAAATTCAAATTATGAGGCATTAATTCAGCAGGCATTGGGATCCTTTCGCGCTTTACGGGAGGAAACACCGGCCAGGCCGCCTGCGGCCGCAGTTTTATGAAGGCATCAGCGGGTTGGATGCAGAGAGTCGGATTTCCATATGGACGAGTTGTACATATTCCTATCTGCAGTAAAATGTACCGATTTTGGAGCTTGATTATCCATAGGGACATTGTATAATCAAGTTTAAAATCGGAACTTTGATATGCAGATCAGCATATCAAAGATTTGGAGTATTATTGGATGCTGTAAGATAAAAGCGGCCTTGGCGCGGCGCAGAAGCCAAGCCCGCTGCGGCGCTCGTTTGTCCCCTTCTCGAAGCTGGAGTGGGGATGGCGGAAATAGGCGGCGCACTCCTCGGCGTCCTCGGCCCTGCGAACTCACGGCCGTTGCCGCCTGCGGCGCTTTTGAAGGCGTCCCCGACCGCCTGCCCACGATGCTCTCCCCCGCAGCAGCCGCCGCGCCCGCCAAGCTCAGCGGCGATCTGACTGCGCGCCGTCCTCTCGACTATCGCCGGAACCGAAGCCTTGTCCGATTTCTTCCCTGAGGCCGAGCCGATCTCCTAATGGTCGAACTCCCCGCAGGCATCCACGGCATAGGGGCGCTCTTCGACGCCCGCCCCTCCTGCAGCTTTTCTCCGGCATATTTGATGAAGTCTGGGCATCCGCCTATTTTCAGCGCGTTTCGGCGAAATGCTCGTGCCTCTCCGCCAGATCGCCGCCCGTCCGCCCGCGCTTCATCTCCCGGACCGAGTCGCCCCCAGCCCGCAGCGATGGCCGGCGGGCTGGATCCCTCCCCCGAAAGCGCCTTGATCTCACCGCGCTCGAACGGGACGGCGGCAGGCGTTGAAACATACGCCCACTTGCATTGATCCACAGGGAGCGCACCTTTTGTTGATAGTTGGCAAACTCAATGATGCCGCGTCTCCGTATGGATTTTCATCGGCTGTTTCTGTTGCATTTCATCTTACAATGAACCACCCATAAAGAATTATATTTTTTTGAAAAAAAATGTTGACAACCTTAAGAGCATCTGTTATTATACTTTTTGCAATCGCGCACCTTGAAAACTGAATATAGGAAAATCCACTGTTTTTGGGCTTGACAGCCAATATGAACCTTTAAAGCCGCTAGAAATTTGCAAGCTTAGCTTGCAGACGAATGGCAAGAAGGGAATCTGGTTGCGCAGGTCTTGAAGCAGCGAAAGGCGAGGCGCGAAAGCGCCGAAAAGAAGGTCAAGCAAGAAAGAGCAAAGGGAGAATGCCTTGGCGCCAGGGGCCGATGAAGGACGCAGCAAGCTGCGAAAATCCGCGGGGAGGAGC
>JAISZB010000343.1 GCA_031269465.1 Clostridiales bacterium
CATGTGTTAGGCACGCCGCCAGCGTTCATCCTGAGCCAGGATCAAACTCTCAAGTTGAAATTTCCCAAGCTCTCTTTGTTGCCGGCCCATCCGGCTCAGCCGGATGGCTTGTTGTCTTTCATTCTTTGCGCTTCTCTTTCCTGCTGCTATTCAGTTTTCAAGGTTCGCTGTTAACAAAAGAATATTAGCACAATAAAATTGGACTGTCAACATCTTTTTTAAAATTCTGCAGAGAAATTTTTTCTGAGGGCAACTTCGATTTTTAAGCATTGGAGTTTGGACATACAGCCCAATATCAAAAAAAATTCCCATTCCAGCCTCAAAAGTCCTCGCTGGAATTGACATCTACCTTGATTAGCGGTAATCTTTAGCAAGGGAATGCTTAATGCTAAAAGAGGTGGCTGCAAAATGACATTCGAGAAAGCCATAAAGGAAAGAGTGATTTTTTTCGACGGGGCCATGGGCTCGCTCCTGCAAGCCAGAGGCCTGCCGGCGGGAGAGCCTCCATCGTCCTGGTCGATTGCCAATCCGGATGCTGTAATGCAAGTTCATAAAGAGTATATAGAAGCCGGCGCCGACGTCATTACAACGAACACTTTCTCGGCCGCTTTGCGCGCGGATGGCGAGGAGATGTCCAAGGCGGCGGTGGAAAACGCAAAGGCCGCCATTGCCATGGCAAATCCAGGAAGGGATGTTTATGTCGCCTTTGACTTGGGGCCGACAGGCAGGCTTCTTCAGCCGATGGGGGATTTGGCGTTTGACGATTGCCTGGACGCTTACAGAAAGATAGCGAAGGCCGGGGCGCAAAGCGGAGCGGATCTTTTTATAGCGGAAACCATGTCCGATCTGCGTGAAATGAAGGCTGCCGTTCTCGCGGCAAATGAGGCGGGCCTTCCTGTCGTAGCGACGATCACCCTGGAAGAAAACGGGCGCACACTCACAGGCGCGTCAGCGCGATGCGCGGTTGCGCTCCTGGAAGGCCTTGGAGTGGATGCCCTTGGGATGAACTGCGGGTTCGGACCGGAAACCGCCCTTCAATTCCTGCCAGAGTTTTTGGAAAACTCGTCAACACCTGTAATTGTACAGCCTAATGCTGGAATTCCCGTTGTCATAGAAGGAAAAACCCTGTATAAATGCTCCCCGGAGGAGTTCGCCCTGATGATGAGGCGGATATGCGAAAGCGGATCTTTGCTTCTTGGCGGCTGCTGCGGGACGACCCCTGAGTTCATAAAAGCTTTGAATACGGCCTGCAAAGATCTGAATCCGCCGAGGCCCCGCAAAAAAGACGCGGTTATAGCCAGCTCCGCAACCGCATCGGTTTTATACGAGCATGGGAAGACGATGGTGGGAGAGGGCGTTTGCGCCAAAAACCCTCAAGCCGCAAAGGCCTATAGGGAGAAAGACTTTGAAGCCTTGATTGATGAAGCGATGGATGACGGCTCAGAGATGCTTGCCATTGACTTTTCCGGATTTGATGAAGAAGAGGAGATGCTTCCGCGGATTGTGGAATCGATTCAAGAATTCGTGAAATCGCCGCTTCTTATAAGGACTGAAAATCCGAAAGCGGCGGACGCGGCTCTGAGGCTGGCGAACGGCAGGCCAGTCTTGGATTTGACGGGGGCCGCGAATTGCGAGGCTGAGCCTTTATTGGTTGAAATAGGCTTGAAGTACGGCGCGCTCATATTGCGGGGGAACTCTTTTATTCGGAGGATCCACTGAGTCGGAAAGGGATGGTTATGGGCATCACTGTCGGAATAGACATCGGAGGAAGCACTACAAAGATAATTGGGCTTCATGAAAGTCAGATACGCACTCCCATGCTGGTGCGCGCCACGGATCCTGTCGCGTCTCTTTTCGGGGCGTTTGGAAAGTTTGTCGACGCGAACAGCCTTTCCTTAAAAGACATTGAGACGGTTATGATAACTGGAGTGGGCGCGTCTTATATTACAAAGCCCATATACGCGATACCTACGGCCCAAGTGGAGGAGTTTCTCGCAAACGGCCTGGGAGGGCTGTTCCTCTCGAATTTGGAGCGCGCGATAATAGTCAGCATGGGAACCGGCACCGCCCTTGTAAAAGCCGCCAAAGATTCAATTGAGCATATAGGCGGCACTGGAATAGGCGGGGGAACCATATTGGGGCTCTCAAGCAGGATGCTTAACATAAGAGATATCCAGTTGGTTATTGAGGCTGCGGAAAGCGGCAATCTATCTCATGTGGATCTTATGGTAGGAGACATAACTAAAGATGTGCTTCCGAGCTTGCCGCCGCATACGACGGCGTCGAATTTCGGCAAGATTAGCGATGTGGCGACAAACGGGGATATCGCTCTCGGGATTATAAACCTGGTTTTTCAGGCTATTGGCATGAATGCCATCTTCGCTTTAAGAGGCGCCGAAATGGACACAGCGGTCTTAATCGGGAACCTCACGGCCATGCCGCAGTGCAAGGGCATTTTCGGACGGCTTCAGGAGCTTTTCGGCATGAAATTCGTAGTGCCCCAAAATGCGGAGCACGCCACCGCCCTGGGCGCGGCGCTTGCCTTTATAAAAGGCAAGCCGAGGCGGGAAATCGTCGGCTGAAGGCTTTCGCCTTAACGCGCAAAAAGCGGGCGCGGCGCCTGGCGCTTTCAAGGGGGCGCTCCTGGAGGAGCGTTTCGCTCCTGGAGGAGCGTTTCAAGCCTTAAAACTAATCAGCGCTTGCAGGCGTATATGTTTCAAGCATGAATCTAAATCCCCGGCCCTTTCCCGCGAGCATCTTGCCGCCAAGCCCGCGAAAAGCAGAACGCGCGGAGGCTGGGGGCGCGCCTTAGAGCTTATCCGTAAATAAGCGCGAGGGTTGCTCCGAGCTGTTTGCGGTTTCAAGGAAACCATTATTTTAAGCATTCCACCTTATTTACGGATAAGCTCTTAATGGAAGGTGAGGCTGTGTTTGACTTTTTTCAGCGAATATTTGACATATTAAACAATTATACTTACATTATAGTCGTTTTCGCGGTTTTTCTTTGCGTATTCGCTGCCGCAATACTGCTTCGAATTTTCGTTTGCGTAGGCTATCAAACCCAGTACGCCATGTTCAGGATGAACTCAAAGCCCATATCAGCCAAGGCTGACCTGGATAAAATAAAAATCGGGATTCTTCGAGGAGTCATTCTGGACTACATTAAAACCGCTGAGAAGAACTCATCCGGCGTCCACCTTGACGCCATTGTCAAAAAGCATATTTTAAGGCTCTCCTTCATGGGCTGGAGCTACGACAGCATTGAGCGCCTCCTTTCGGTGCTGGAGCTGAGCCTGCCGATGGCGGGCGTCGTGCTCGCCTACATTTTTTCTGATGAAAAAGCCGCGTACGGCATAAGCGCCGTCGCCATGCTTGTTGTTTTCAGGATATTCGCGTCCCTATTTGATTTCACCCTTTCAAAGAGCAAGCTATCATCAGAGATGATTGAATATGTCGAGAGGGAAGTGGGGCAATTCTACGCGGGAGATTTCGGAAGCGTGCTGATCAGGTTCAAGAACGAAACTTCAAGCGCGCTTAAGAGGCAGGCTGAGACGCTTAAAGAAGTCATAGCCAAGCTTGAGGAGAATCTGTCAGGCGCTATGCGGCTCACGATGAAAGAAATTTCCGGGGAGATGGCCTTGATCGGCGCCGCATTGGACGAGCCGCTAAGGAAATGGAGCCAGGCGATTGAAGAGACGGCGTCTTTGCAGGCAAAGAGCAGCGAGGCGCTCTCGGATATGAATGAACTGGCGAAAACCTTGAGAGCTTCAGGCGAAAGCCTTGAATACTCACTGCGAAGCCATTCGGAGAAGCTTGGCGGGCAGTTTTCCGCTTTCCTTGGCCACATGGACAAGATGTCGGACTCCGGCAGGCGTCTGGCGGACACGTATGAAGGCTTCAAAGAGGCGTGCGTACAGCTGGAAAAGCAAATAGGCTACATTGACGCCAATCAGGGCGTCCTTGAAAAGGCGCTCACCCAGTATGAGCTGAGCCTTACGGAGATGACGGCGAAGATGGGGGATGGCTTCGGCAGCATTTTGGACTACCATGCCACGAACTCCTACAGCGCCTTGAACGAAGGGCTGCAGTCCACCGTCCGAAGCATAGCCTCATCAAATAAAGAAGTTTTGGAAAGGATGCAGGAGCTTTTTGAACAGCTGGCTCTTAGCATTCGCAGCGAAGCCGGCGCAATCATGAACATGAACGAGCAGATTGGCCTGCATTTTGATTCGCTGGAAAGCCGAATGACGTAGGGTGTGTTATAATGGACATTTTAGAGCAGTTTGAATATTCGCTGCCGGAATTATGGTGCGACAAGAAAGAAATAAGAGAATCGGCGCAAACGAACCTTGAAGGCAGCCTTACGGTAAAAAACACTGGAAGCGGCATGCTTACGGGCGCTTTGTCCTGCAGCAGCAGATTCATAAAGTTTACTCCGACGCGCTTCAAGTCAAATTTCATAACAATTGGATATAAGGCTGACTTAAGCTCTTTCAGGCCGTCCGAGTCCATTAAGGCGCAGGCTGTTTTGGTGACGAACGGCGGAGAGCTGGAGATCCCGATAAATATAACGGCGGAGCCTCCCTGCATCGTGACGGATGATGGCGCAAAGATTGCAAACTCAAGTGATTTCGCCTCATATGCGCGGGAAAGCCCCTTGAAAGCGGTCGAATACTTCAGGAAAAGCGAATTCAGGCAAATTTTAGAAAGAACTTCGCCAGAACTCGTCTCCATCTATGATCATATTTCTTCGGATTCGAACAAAGAGCGCTCGATGGAGTCTTTTCTCAGGCTGATAGCCGCAAAGAAGCCCGCCAAGGTGGTGGTAATGAGAAAAAGGATTCAATTTTGGGTCAAGCCGTTTGAAACGGAGTTGCAAACGGGCGTTATACCTATAAAAAAGGAAGGCTGGGGGTTCATCGAAGATAATGTCTACATCGAGGGCGGCGCCATGTGGCTGAAGGTTCCTCTTACTCTGGCGCAGGCGCTCGAGAAGCAGGGCCTTCCGTTTTACATAGAGCCCGTGCTTTTGCCCAAGAAGTTCAACAGCGCGAAGATCCGCCTTGCTGGGAATCCGGAGTCGCACTGCGAGATATCCGCCACGAAGCTTCCGTTTTTCAAGGCTTCTCTGTCGCGCGAGATACTTGGGCCGGAAGAGGACGGCGCAATCATCGTCGACAACTATACAGGAAGCGACCTCCTTGCGGAAGTCGTGCCGGCTGACAGCTTCATCCGCCTGGACGCAAAGAGGTACCATGTCAAGGAGCGGGCTGAGATACCCTTCAAAGTGAGGCTGACCGCGCTTCAAAGCCTGTCAGTGAGAAAGCAGCTGACGCTCGACACGTCAATAACTGTAAGGGCGGCCGTGAGGGATAGCCATTTTTCAGTAAAGTTAAAACTAAGCGTGGGGGAATGGAGATGAATACAGCTGCGCTGGAAGCAGCATGCGCCGGCAAGCCCGCCGCGCGCGCCGCCGTGGGCCTTGCTGTTTCCCACTGGCTGAGGGGGCGCATCGTGAACGCTCAGCATCTGCCGCTGGCGGCGCCGACGCTTGGCGCCCCCAGGAGCGGATCCCCGGACAACATAGAATGGCAGAAGGCGTTCTTCGTCTTGACGACGGCGAAGAAGTCCTGCGGGGTCAGCCCGGAACTGCTTCTTATGACCATTTTCATGCAGATAGAATTAGGCAATGTTGAGATTGCCGTGGAAATGCTGAGCCAGCTGTCTGAATCCAAAAATGGGCTTAGAGCGAATAACAGCAGGATATACAGGATGTACCTGTTTCTTCAGGCGCTGCTGGAAATCCGCAGGCAGAAAAGCAGAAGGGCGAGAAAATTCTTGAAAATTCTCTCTGATTACGCTTCGCTTGACAAGGATCCAATGACGCCTCTTCTGAAGGGCATTTTAGGAATTGAGTCGGGAGACTACGAATTAGGATGCCAGATGCTCAATCTCGCATTCAATCTGGGATGCCGAAGCCCGTTTCTGTATGCGTACCTCTATGACTGCTACTCAGTGAGGGCGCAGAAGAACGATCCAATGCTCGCTCCGTTTTTGAAGTGGAGCTTGACGCATGAAGCCGACTTGTTCGACATAATGGACGAAATAGTGGATGTCATGCCTCAGAAGTTCCTGCAGGACGCGTTCTGGAGGGACTGGCTCTACAGGCTGCACCACGGAGAGTCCTTCCTTAAAAAAATAGTGCAATACTTCATGGGCGAAGGCAATTACACGCAATCCGCGCTCAGGTACTATAAAGAAGCGGAGCAGAGGCTCATTTCCATACCTGAGCTCCCCCAGTTCCTGGTTTCGGCTTCATACCGCAGCCGCAGCGAAGCGCTCAGCCGAAGCGTCATGGAAGCCGCCATGGCAAGGACTGAAGGCATGGACATGGGTCTTCTCGCTTTCTGCTACCACTTGACGCTTACTGTGAAAAGCCTGAGCCAGCTGGCAGACGCCAAAAAGACGGAGCTCCTGCTCTTTACGATGAGATGCCTCGAAAACGGCATGAAGGGCAGGTACGCAATCACTCTCTACCAGCACTTTCTCCTGAATAGCGGCTTGGCGCCGGATGACAAGCACAGGCGCATGGCGGAGGAGATAGTCTGGCCTTTGATGTTCATGTCTGAGGTTCGGTGCAAGGCGCCTGAAGCCAAGCTTATTGTGAGCGAGTGGGAGAAGCGGGAGCTTTCAAAGTTCGATCTCAGGGACGGATCGGCAATGATAGAGACATGCTCCTCGAATTTCAGGCTTGCGCTTATGAGCGTCGACGAAAAAACCGTTCTGGATGAAGAGGCCATAGCAACCCCGATGCTTAAATCCCCGGATCCGAGAATTTACAGATACTTCTATGACAAGGGATTTAGGACGTTCCCTTTGATGGCTGCGCTCGCGCATGGCCTTCTCAATCAAAAAAACCCGCCTCAGGCCGATGCCAACATCTTTTTGGGGATACTGCGGGCGCCTGAGCTCTCGAAGGCCTTTTCTTCAAAGATAAAAGCCGCGGCGGGACACATGAGCTTCATGGCGGGCGCGCTGGACGACGCCTGCGAGCATATGAAGCCGCTAGACGAATCCCAGGTGAGCAAGGAGCTTCTCGATGAAATGCTGGCTGTTTTCATCCATGCCAAGGCGTGGGAGAAAGCGGGGCTTCTTCTGGCCAAGCACAGGGGATCGTGCTCCGACAAGACGATTTACGCGGCTCTCAAGCAGCTTCAGAAGGCCGAAGGATACGCGGACATGGTGGCGGAGCCCGCGTACGAGCTTCTTATAAATAACTGGTACGACAAGGAGCTTATGGACATAGTCCTTGAGAACTTCAAAGCTTCGAGCCGGCAGTGGCGCTCATTGAGCCGGGTTTTGGAGGCGGTGGGGGCGGATGTGTCGGCTTTGAATGAAAGCATCCTCACATACGCGGTGTTTTCCAGAAATCTGACGGAGGGCGCTGAAATGATTTTCGCCAGCCTGTGGCGCAAATCTCCCGAGCTTAAGGCTGTGCGGGACTTCTCCTGCCTGTGCGCCTATGAAATGCTCGTCAATTTATACAGGCCCTTGCATGAAACGCTAAGCATTCTGGAGAAGATATACATTGAGGACAAAGATCCGATCCTTGCCTGCGCCATCAGCCACTCCTACTTGCAGCACGGATTGGAGACTCCGCTGAGAAGCCGGATTTTGGCGGATTCATGCCAATTTCAGAAGGAGAATGATGTTTTATTCCCTATTTTCAAAGAAAAGAGAGACAATATTCCGAATTACCCGTATATTGATAAAAACCAGCCTTTCATGTACCGCGGCCCTCAGGGAAAGGAAGTCTGGGTTCACTACAAAACCTCCGAGGAGGGTGCATACCGGAGGAAGAAGATGAAGTACCTGCGATTTTGCACGTATTGCGCAGCCGCAGCGGTGTTTTATAAAGAGACCATCACATACTGCATAGTAGTGGAGATGCCAAATGGAAGCATTTCAACAAAAGAGATGCAGGTCGAGAACAAGGTTCGAGCATCCTCGGATGATTCGCGGGATTCGTTCTACGCCATCAACAGCGCTTCCATGAGCCAAATGATGCTTCGCTACGACGAAGCTGAGGAGATCGTCTCCAAGTACGCGAACGGCAAGCGGGAAATAAAATTCAGACTTCTTTGAGGAGGAAGCATATGGGCACTTTAGGCCTGGATATGGACAGAGGCTTATTTTTGGGCATCGACTTCGGAACTACAAACTCCGTTGTCAGCATTTTCAACTTTCGCGACGGCGAGGCGCAGACCATTCCCATCGACGGGGGCAATATATTCCCGACGGCGGTGCAATTCGAGGCCGATCCCGAAGACGAGGACAAGCTTACGCGAATCTTCGGCGTGCAGGCCAAAGAGGCCGCCATCATCTATCCGCTTTCAACTGTTCTTTCAATCAAGCGCCATCTGGGCAGCGACGAGCAGATAAAAGTCGTGGTGGACGACAAGGAGTACAGCTTTACCCCCGAGCAGATAGCCGGCGAGATCCTCGGATATCTAAAGCAGAAAGCCGATGAGTACGCCCAGGAGGAGCTGGGAATCACCGGAGAGTTCTCCGGATGCGTCATAACGGTTCCGGCCAACTCCACCGACAAGCAGAAGAAGATGACCAAGGCCGCGGCGGTGCTTGCGGGATTCGACGAAGACAGCGTATACCTGCGCCTTGAGCCTGCGGCTGCGGCCATTTCTTACGCGGTCAATGAAACTACGGACAAGAAGGTTCTGGTCTACGACTTCGGGGGCGGCACGTTCGACGCGTGCATACTTGGCATCCAGGCGGAAGACGGGGAGCCCTCGATTTCAATTCTATCCACATTCGGCGACAATAATTTGGGCGGCAACGACATAGACAAAATAGTCATGGACATGATATATGAAGAATTCAAAAAGCTTACGGACGGAGAAATAGACCTTTTCGACTCAGAAGTAGACGACGGCGTATCAAAGAGACAGAAAAAGACGGCGCTCGTGCGCTTGGCGCAGGCGGCTACACAAGCCAAGGAGCGCCTCTCTCAAGCCAAGAGTACCAAGGTTGTGCTGGCGCCGTTGATTCAAGAGCCTAAATTTGTTAATATAAACATGGAAATAACGCGGGAGGATTTCGTCAGCTACCGCCGCAGCAACGCCTTGGGCGATCCGCAGGAGCTTTATGAGAAATTCAGGGACAAGAACCTCGAGGATCTTGTCGGCGAGACGCTCAAATGCGTCGACTCGTCCCTAGCGGCATGCGGCCTCGCAGAAAGCGACATAGACGAGGTTTTTCTGGTGGGAGGAAGCTCGGCGCTTCCGCTGGCAAGCGAAAAGATACGGGACAAGTTTTCGAAAGAACCCTTCAAGAGCAAAATCAGCCCTGCTTTGAGCATATCGCAGGGTGCCGCGTATTACTGCGAAATGATTATGATGCCGACGGTAAAAGGCCCTGTGGTTCATGAAGTTACGATACACCCGCTGGGGCTTGAGATAGTCGGCAGGCGTTTCCTGGAGATAGTCGGCTCAGGCATCGATATACCGAAGGACGGCTTGAATATAGAGTCAAGCGAAATCCTAACCACAAATTTCGACAATGTTACAAGCATGGCGATAGTAGTCTATGAGAATACATCCGCAAAAAGAGACAAGAACCTGAGCGTAAGCATCGACGGCATGAAGCGCCTTGATGGAACCAGCTTGCGGGGCATACCTCAAGGCCCGAAGGGCAGGGAGAAAGTCAAGGTCATTTTCCATGTCGGGCAGGACAATATCCTGAAAGTGACCGCGAAGAGCATGTCGGTGGATGGAGTGGTCACCGAGCTTTCAGTGGATGAGCTTTACGAATGATTGCATGCGGTTGAGGCGAAAAGCTCGCCTTCGCGCGTGGATTCAAGCGCTGCAGGACGCTTGCGAACGAGCGCTGCAGGAGGCGCTTGCGAACGAGCGCTGCAGGAAGCGCTTGCGAACGAGCGCTGCAGGAGGCGCTTGCGAACGAGCGCTGCAGGAGGCGCTTGCGAACGAGCGCTGCAGGAGGCGCTTGCGAACGAGCGCTGCAGGAGGCGCTTGCGAACGAGCGCTACATGCGCTTGCGAACGAGCGCTGCAGGAGGCGCTTGCGAACGAGCGCTGCAGGAAGCGCTTGCGAACGAGCGCTGCAGGAAGCGCTTGCGAACGAGCGCTGCAGGAAGCGCTTGCGAACGAGCGCTACATGCGCTTGCGGCAGGCGAATGCCCTGTTGCAAGCGCATGATGGGATCCTGATGTGCATACGGAGTTCCTGCTTTAGCTTGATTATGCAGCGCAAGTGGTCAGCCAAGCTCCAAAAAAGGAATTTGATGAAATTCGGCGCAGCTTATAACCAGGCCCCCAATAGGGAATATACTGGTTTGCATATGAATGCGCCTGTTTTTGAGGTTGGCTGTTGAAAGTGGACGCTCAAGCTTAAAATAGGCTCATTTGACTGCGAATCGGCATGCTCGCCTCCAGAACAGGGACATTTGACTGCAAATAGGCATATGCGAAGAGGCTCTTAAGAACAGCTTGAAATTTCAAAGATCCTCAGTCTTTGGAATTTATCCTTAATGCGCTTAAAAGCGGCGCCATGCCGATTTGCAGTCAGAAGCCGATGAGGCAGGGCTATACGCCGACTCTATGCATAATCCTGCCTCAAAATCGACGCGCCTGGCTGCCAAGCTGCATTAAAGCGCCGCCCCAAAGGCGCCGGCGGGATATCTTCTATGCTTTACGAGTTTGCAAAAAGGAAAAATCAGCGGGCTTCATAAACTTCTTGAGGCATCGAATGAGGGATTTAAGAGATGGGCAATTCGCCAAGCGCGGCAAATTTGACGGAAAACGAGAAGGCTCTAGTCAGTTTATGGGGAGAATGTCTGTCTGTGCTCGATGCAATGATAAAAAAGCAGATGGACGTGTTTGTGCGAACCGTGAAATACGGGGCGATGGATCGCATAATAATAACGGCTGGGAAGGATGCCAGGCTGAGCGGCTATGACGACAAGGTATTCATATGCTGGAGGCGAATGATGGACTGCTACAGCCGCGCCGCAGATCTGTATCTCGAGCGCAGGGCTGATATTTCCACTGTTTCAATCGCTACCCTGCTAAATGGCGTCTACGAATTTCTTGCTGAGCGCGTCAGCCAATTCGCAGGCAGATGGCCTGAAATGGAAGATAACCCCATATCGGCTGAGAAGGTTAAGATAATAAGCGCCGGAGTGGCTTACTTCCTGTTGGGCTTTGATGATATGGAGAAGGATTACAGGGAGAATGAGTCGCTCCGTTTAATGGAAATATTGAGAGACATCGCGGTATCTGCTGACGACGCTTCGAGCGTTCAAGAAACGTATCAGAACTTTGAGAAGCAGATAAAAACGAATCTAGCGAAGTTTTTTCTGGAAAAGAGCTATGATGAATACGCGAAATGCGTTGAGTCTTGCGTAACCAGCCTCAACGACGGAGCGAACAGGCAGGTAGCCATGCATTTCTACAGCCTCCTGGAATCTGAGGCTTATGTGCATAATACCATTTTCAAGGCTCGCCTCATGGCTTTGGAATCGGAGATAGCAAGAGATGCTGGAAACTCCCAGGAGCAGTGGCTGGCAAAGGAATTCCTCTCGATTTTGCGTGAGGGCTGCGCCGTCTTCGATGCCCAGGCTTCAGAAATAATAAAGGAGTTCAGCGTAGAGGCGGCGCACCCTAAGCGGCTTCGAATCGAAAGCATTGCGGAATACGAGCAGGCCTTTTATGAAATGTTTTCTAATACTGTGATCATTGCCAGGAGAGACTATCAAGAGGCTATAAAAATGGGCTTTGAAGCCTTTGAAAAGATTGAGGAAGCCCTTTCATCGGATTTCGATTTTTTCAGGGAGAAGATTCAAGACGCCTGCTCTTCAAGGGTAATGGGGGATCCCAATGCAATTGGATCCCAGGATTTCGCCAAGACGCTGACGGAAGCCGCTTTAAGGGAGCAGACGATGGCTGAGGAGATTGCGGCCATCTTCGCTAAGCAGATATCTTTTTACGCGGAGCGTTACCTGGAGTACGAAAAACTTCCTGAGAACGGCATTATGAAGGGCATTAACGAGACTTTGATGATAAAGGTGGAAAGCCTGGAAGAAAACACGGCCGCATTTTTGGAAAAGGCCGCGAAGATTGCCCAGGCTGCCTCTAAAGCGACCGCAAGGCTTTTTCCCGAAGAGGCGAATGAGCTGCTGCAGGCTATGCCAAGGGCGTTCCGCCAGGCGTTTCGAAGCGCGCCAGAGAGCAGCGAGGAGCTTTCTGAAGCGTTCAGGTCTTTTTATGGGAAATGCGCGGTGGCGGATGCCATGGCGCCGTACAGAAAAAGGCTCTCGGATGAATACGACAGGCATCAGGCAATTCTCTCAAAGGCGATAACTTCTTTTAGGAAAGAAAACATCCTCTTTGAGATAAGCACATTTGAAGAGATACTGCAGTATTCCGTTTCAAGGCTTCGAGAATCCGAAGTGTGCGGGGTGAAAGACTACGTGCAGTTCATCGATGAAAGCACGCTGGAGATTGAAAGGCTTCTTGAAAGCCATGGAATAAGCCTCATAAAGCCCAAGCCGCATGACATGTTCAACGGCAAGGAGCATGAGGTGCTGGTGGTTGAAAAGAACGAATCCTTTGGAAAAGGCGAAATCATAAAGCTCATGACGAGCGGATACAGGCAGGAGGAGTTCATACTGCTTAGAGCCAACGTCATAGCGGCAAGGTGATCCGATGAATTGGAAACGGTATAAGACTTACTTTCAAGACAACAAGCCGGACGAATCCCATTTCATCACAGGGATCGACCTTGGCGACGATTCGTCCGCGCTGGCTTTTTACAATGTGCTTCGCGGACAGTCGGAAATAATGGATCCGAGCGGAGGATACGGCAGAGCGTCAGTGCCTACGATGATGCAGTACGCATCTAAGTCCAAGGAATGGATCTTTGGGGAGTACGCAATGCTTAACAAGGGCGTGGGGGCTGAAATAACCCTTGTCAGCCTCATGGAGAAACTCGGGCGAAAAGAGTTCATTGATCTTGACGGAAAAGCCGCGAGGGTGGCCACCGTCCTGGGAATGTACTTGAAAGAGCTCATCGGCGGGCTGAAGAACATTAATCCGAAAGCAGAGGTTGCGGGGATAGTCGCATGCATTCCGAACTACATGGATGAAGCCGCAAAGGATGAGCTGAAATGGGCGTTCAAGGCGGCAGGATGCGATGGGGAGCTGGTTTGCTTGGCTTCAGACAGGGAGTGCGCGCTGACCGCGTATTTTGCCGCGTCGAAGCCTCGCAGCGAGCTGCTGCTGCTTCTGGACTACGGCGCGAGGGAGCTTCGCGGCGGAGTCTATCAGATAGATCCTGCCGCAAACTACATCGATGTCGCGGCAAAAAGCGTTATGCTGGATAAAAGCCTGGGCGCAAGCCAAATAGACAAAGAACTCGTGAAGCTCTTTTTAGAGAGCTTTCCCAAAGAAGTATCAAAGCAGGAGATGGAGCAGCTCAGCTCATTCCTGTACCAGCACAAGGACTTTCTCCTTCAGAACAGCTGGAAAAAGCCTGTGAAGCTTTACTTCAACTTTGTGTATCCGCCGCTCCAATGCTCTATAACGCAGGAGAGAATGAGAGCGCTTATAAAGCCCTTCGAAGAGTCGTTTGAAAAGTTCATTTCGAATCTTCTCTCAATCAATGCAGACAACACTCCCATATCAAAAAACGACATATCAACTGTGGCCTGCGTCGGCGGAGGCTTCGAGATGCAGTGGGTCAAAGACTCAATTGCAAGGCTTCTTCCGAAGAGCAGGGTTGTATTCTTCAAGCACTCAAAGGGCGCTCTGGCTGAGGGCGCAGCGCTCATTTGCGCGAAGAAGCTCGAGATTCTGGATTCGCCTTCGGTAATTGTCGCGGATCAGCTGCGCTTGACGGAGGATTACGGCATAGCTGTAAGAGCCAACCGCAAAGAAGTATTCGTGCCTGTAGTAAACAGGGGGTCTTTTTGGTGGGAGCAGAACAGCAAGCTGTTTTTCATAGTGAATCAGCCGGTGAAAAACGGCATGACCCTTCCGCTGTTTCGAAGGGATCAAAACGGAGAGGTCCGCCACATGGAGACGATGCGCCTGGAAGGCCTCCCGGACAGGCCAAGGGGCGTTACAAAGCTGAAGCTGGATATGCGGTTTGAGGGGATACATACTTTGAAGGCGAAAATCGCCGACTGCGGCTTTGGCGAGATGTATCCCAAATCCGACTACGAAAAGACCGTTGAGATTTATGTTTAACTCATGCGCCTGAGCCGACGGGTTCATTGCCAAGGGCTGGGGGATGCGCAGATTCGTTGCGCCTCTATATGCTGATGTGCACCCGAAAGGGCCGGTTTTGATGCCGGATTAGACAATTGGCGCGATTTATCACGTCATTTTGCGCCTTGAATGTGGATGATCCGACATTAAAATCGTTGCGTTTGACTGCAAATCAGTATATTTTAAGGCTTCAAGCCGTTTTTCCAGACGATGGCTGTAGAAGGAGACGATGATGATATTGACGGCCTTTCATCACGAACTTTCATATTCAAATCAGTATATTTAGGACGCGCTCAAACGCGTTCTAGAATTAAATGAGCAAACGCTGATATATTTTACCTCCAGGCTCTAATGCGCCGATCGCGCGGCTTCGGCGGATATGGTTGAAAATGCCGCCGCTTTGGATTAGAATAGATAAATACGAGGGTTGAGCGCTTTGCCAGCCGTTTTCAGAGACGGCGCCTTCGCAGCCGCATGCATTTTGTGCCGATTTCGTCAGTACGACCCTCAATAAATACGCAAACCTTTAAGAGCAATGAGACGTGCTATTCTTAAAAGCCCAAACATCAGAAAATGCGAGGCGCATCGATATAGGCCCGCATCCATGGCGATGCGGTTGAAAAATGTTGCGAGAAGGCATAAAAAGAACGCCCTAAGCGCCGCATGCAATCCCTCCGGCGGCACCGCGCGTACAAAATGAAGGTGCGGGGCGCTTTTTCGCAATAAAAGGACGCGGCTGATGCGGCGTCAAAACATTTCCGCCGATTCTTGCGCTCGCTTTGCGCTGATGCTTTATACCGCTTTGCAGCCAATTGTACCGATTTTGATGCCTGATTATCCATTGAAGCATTGCAAGCCGATTTTCATACAATGTTCCTTTTTTAGAGCTTGATTATCCACTGAGCGGTGCGAAATGCCAATATTGGCATTTCGCGCGCGCTGTAAAATCAAGCTCTAAAAAAGGCGGTTTTATATGAAAATCTGTATATAATCCGACATCAAAATCAGAACTATCCAGTGCGAAGCAGCATATAAAGGCATTGGCGCGCGCGGGAATCGGTTTTGGATGCGCAGGCAAGGGCGCCGGCGTTGCGGCTTTCTTCCGGCTTACAGGGGAAATGCGCGATCAGCGCCTTTAAAGGCGCAGCTCTTTGCCGCGGCATCCAAGGCTTTCATATTTCGAGCTTCGAGGTGAGTAACTTGCGTTGGGAAGATTATAAAAGGCAGATAGCGGAAAAAGGGCTTTCAGAGGATTTGTACATCCTCGGCGTCGATTTGGGCACCACAAACTCAATAGTGAGCTTCTGGGACGCCCATAACGGCCGGCCGATGCCGATTGACATATCCAATGGATTCGGCAAGATTCCCCTGCCTTCGGTTGTTCAGTACAGGAAGGACAGCGGCGCCGGAGAGTGGATTGTAGGCGAGGAAGCTTATAGGACAATGAAAATCTATCCGGAAACTACAGTCCGTTCAATAAAGCGGAAAATGGGCACGAACCAGCTTACGCGCATAGATGGAGTCGACTACCGCCCGGAGGAAATAGCGGCGAAAATACTGAAGGAGCTCATCTCGCACACTTTGAGCATGAATCCCAAGGCCGAGGTTGCGGGAGTGGTGGTCTCGGTGCCGTACGACTTTGATGACGCCGCGAAGAAGGCTACAATGAAGGCGTGCGAGCTTGCAGGAATTGAGGACAAGCTCATTTGCCTCATAGAGGAGCCCAAGGCTGCGGCGCTCAACTATAATTTCGGCCACCAGCTCAACATGGGAGAGAAGATCCTGGTCTTTGACTTCGGCGGAGGAACTCTGGACATAACGATGTTCCACGTCGCCAACAAAGACGAAAAAAGCATTAAGCTCCAAGTCATTTCAGAAGGCGGGGAGGCATATCACGGCGGGGATAACATTGATGAGATGCTGATTGATCTTTGCTGCCGGTTCATCGAAGAGAAAACGGCGCTGAAAAAGAGCGACATGCCCCCAGAAAATCAAGTGGAGGTCTCCATAAGGGCCAGGGAAGCCAAGGAGAGGCTTTCGGGGCTTAAAAGCTTCCGAATACCCTTCACTTTCTGCATACCTCCTTTTTTTGAGCAGATTACCAGGGAAGAATTTGAAAAGCTCATAGAGCCGTTTATAAACAAGACGAAAAAGCTTGTGCTCAAAGCGCTCAGGGAGGCATATACAGGATCTGTAGCGCCTGCCGATGTGGATAGGATCCTTCTTGAAGGCGGATCCTCCCAGATGCCGTGGGTGAAATCCGTCATATTGGACATATTCCATGATGAGGGGAAAATTTACAGGCCAGAGATGTCGGCTCTGGAAATATCCATAGGCGCTACGTACTATGCCGCCATGAAGATGGGAATTCTGTCTCAGCCAGAGATGGAAAGCGAAAAAATGACAGTTGAGTTCGAGGTGACAGCGCCTCATGATGTGGGTTTAGAAGTGGTTTCAGGCAAGCGCAGCATTTTCTTTCCGATGATAAGAAGGGGAACTCCGTATTCCCTGGCTAAAAAGAGCCATGTATTCACGCTTGCCGGGAGCACTCCGGAGGACATGCGTAAATTTGACCTCAGGATACTGGAAAGAATCAATAAAGAGGATCCCTTTGAAAAATGCAAGCTGATAGGCGATGTGGAAATGAACGGCCTGCCGGGAAGGCCTTCTGGAAAGACGAAGCTCAAGATTACACTCCAAGTGGAGGAGGATGGAGGGATGGTCAAAGGCAGCGTGGAGGATCTGGGATTTCCGGGAGAATACGAGCCGTCTGGATACAAAGAGAATTTTGAGCCGAATAGAGACGCAAAAACTGTATTGTAGGGCTTGGACGGCTTAAGGCGAAGGCTGCGCCCTAGATTGGCGTCATGCGCTCGAAGGCTTTAAAAGCTTATCTTTGGGTTCGAGGCGCCGGCCTTTATACAGAGTCTCGAATACACAAATGCGGGCTGCGGCGAGGCCATTATATAGTATTGGCGCGCATGTGAAATATCAGGCATTGGAGCACGGCTGCACGGCGAGTGCGATTGATATCGGCATTTCGCGCCTTGAATACGCTTAATTCATGCATTTATAAATATCAGCGCCAGTGGACGGTCAAGCTCCAGAATCGGCGCATTCGACTAATCGTCGGTATATGCTAATCAGTATGCCTGCGCATTTGAATGCGCGCCGGCATGTAGAAGTTGGAGGAGAAGAAATGGGTTATCTTGGCATTGATTTGGGCACTACAAATTCGGTGGCCATGATCTATAGCGACAAAAAAGAAGAGCTTGATGTAGTACGCATCGACGGGACCGACGAGATATTGCCGTCAGTGGTGAGCTACACTGAGACTGGCGTCATCGTTGGCAGCGAAGCCAAATCAGGCGCCATAATATATCCTGACAGCACAATCATTTCCATCAAGCGGCTAATGGGTTCGGTTGAGACCATAAAAATTGGCGGAATAGAGAAGAAGCCGGAAGAGATAAGCGCAGAGATATTAAAGAAGCTCAAATCTTCCGCAGAGGAGCAGTCTGGCGAGGTATTTGATGAAGTTGTCATAACGCATCCCGCATATTTCAACGACCGGCAGATTTTCGCCACACGGGAGGCGGGGATTCTCGCGGGCTTCAAGCAGGTGCAGCTTTTGAGCGAGCCGCTGGCGGCCGCCATAGAGTACGGATACCGGCAAGGCTACGCGCAGACCCTCCTGGTGTACGACCTGGGAGGAGGCACGCTGGATGCGTGCGTCCTCAAGGTGTCTCAGGACGAAATGGGGCAGGAGATATTTCAGGAGCTCTCTGATGTAGGGGACATGAATCTAGGCGGAGATGATTTCGACGCTGAGCTGATACTGTGGATGAAAGCGCAGTTCAAGGAGATAAACGGCATAGACCTTGACATGCTGGGCAGCGCCGAGAGGCGCCGCGTCATGCAAAAGCTCAAGCAAGAAGCGGAGACGACGAAAAAGAAGCTCTCCGGCGCAAATAAAGCCGCCGTGAGAGTGAACCCCTTGATAATCCACGAGGGCGTTCCGAAAAATCTTTCGCTTGAAATCTCCCGCGAGGATTTTGAAGCCATGATCCGCAAGTATGTCGACAGAAGCCGCGACATCATAGAAGAAGCGCTCAAAAGAGCGGGGCGCGGCGCTGACGAGATATCAAAGGTCATACTCGTGGGAGGATCGACGCTAATACCGATGGTGAGAAGGATGGTAGCCGGATTCATAAAGGAGCCCTACAGGGCGACAGATCCGGCAAAGAGCGTCGCAATGGGAGCGTCCATATACAACTATCTTATCCACCTCCCCACGAGCAATGTGAAGGTCGGCCAGATAACCAGGCAGATCTTCGGCACCGAGGCCGTCACGAATATCTCGACCATGGAGAAGCGCCTGATACCAATTATACCTATGGGATCTCCCATTCCGGGAAGATTCACGGACAATAATTTCGCGAGCATGTCAGGGGCGTCGCATGTCAACGTTCCGGTATTCGAATGGGAGCAAGGGCGCGAGATGGAGCAGAAGTACATTGGCTCCGTCATGTTCTCGGGGCTTACCGGAACCACGCAGCTGGAAATCACATATGCGCTTGATGAGAACAACCTGTTTGAAGTTTATGTGAAAGACATGGCTACAGGCAGGGTTGAGAGGGCGGAGTTTGATCGGACGAAATACGCTGAGCCGCCCGCCGGAGGAGCTAGAGGCTCGGAAAGAGTCAACGTGGTTTTCCTGATCGACACCACGGGCTCTATGGATACCTATATCAACGGAGTGAAGGACAGGGCGATAGAGTTTTCCAATATTTTGGCTTCAAAAGGCGCGATGTTCAAGCTTGGGCTTGTGGGATTCGGCGACTTGAATGAAAAAGAGAAGCCGAGCGTCTACAGCTTTACGGAGGATGTCACGCGCTTTCAGAAGCAGGTCAAGAACATTCCTAGGACATACGGGGGAGACATACCTGAATCATCCCTGGATGCGCTGGAGACGGGCGTGGAGCTCATAAACGCGTCGAGGGCGGAAGAAGGCGCCAAGCACATCTTCATACTTATAACTGACGCGCCTCCGCATGTGCCGACTAAAAGCGGCAAGAGCGTCGCCGACATTTGCAGGATGCTTGACTCTTTCGACATCACAACGTATGTCGTGGCGCGCAAGGATCGAGAGAGCATCGAATGCTATGATCCGGTGACAAAGCCTTATGGGAAGTACTACGATTTAAATGATAAGTTCTTTGACATATTGGATAACATTGCAATGAGAATAGCCGAATTGATAAGGCTCTAAGGGGATGCGTACATGAACCCCGATCTGTTGCTGTGCGCCAGCCAAGAGGAGAATCCGCCAGCCTACGTATTCAGCGTAACGCAGGTGGCGGTCCGCTCTTTGGAAGAGGCGATGTTTCATGTATACGGCAATTGGAAGCAAACTGCAGATGACATTGCATCCTCCCAATTCATCGCGTGGATGAGAGATTCACTTAAATTGCCGGAGCTGGCAAACAGGGCGCAGAGCATATGCTCGCTTGCATCGGCAAGCGAGCGCATCCTGGCCTTCTTCAGGCTTTCCGAGTACTGCCAGGAAGAAGAGATCGCGCGCCTCAAGCGCGGCATAGTTGAATGGGAGCGCCGGCTTGAGTGGGAGAAGCTCAAAGAGCAGGGCGATTATTTCATGGGCTGCCGAAAGCCCGATCGCGCAATCGAGATCTACAAAAAGGCCTTGGGCGGAGAAAAGCGAGTAAGCCTTCTCAATAACATGGCTGCCGCATATATGACGCTTCAAAGGCCCGCCCAGGCGAAGGAATGCTTCAAGGAGGCTTTGAGCGTCGAGCCGGAGAATAGGGACTTGCTGGAGAACTATATCCAGTGCTGCATATCAATGCGCGACTTCACTGAGGCCAGGGAGAAACTCAGCTCCCTGCGCAGGCTGTACCCTCACTTCAGCGGCGTGAGCTTCCTGTTTGGGGAGATGAGCTTTGAAGAAGGCAATGTCGCGCTGGCATGCGACTACTACATGCAGGCAATTTCCATGAATCCCAACTCCGGATACATCTACAGGCTTTGCGAGGCCTGCGTGGCCGCGCGCCAGTACAGCAAGGCCATAGACGCCCTTTCCAAAGCCAGAACCAAAGACGCGCACTATTACAAGGCTTTGGCTGACGTGCATGAGGCCAGCGGAAATATACCAGAGGCCGCGCGCACGGTGGAGCTGGCGCTTAAGGAGATGCCAAAGGACGCGGAACTATGGCAGCGCCTGTCGCGTTTTCGCAGAAGCATGTCCCAGCTTGAAAAGGCGTCTGAAGCTGCGGCGAATGCTATAGCCGCGGCTCCTGATGACATGCGCGGGCGCCTGGAGTACGCCAGGGTTAAAAAGGCGTCCGGAAAGACATTGGAGTACCGCGATCAGCTAAAGAAGATTATCTTCGACTTGAAACGCAACTACAGAAATGAAGTCGAAGGCGCTCAGATTATCGAACATGCACCGCAATAAGCTGCGTCCCAGCTAGAATGCTTTTTACGGTTTTGGATCTTGACTGTCCACTTTACTGGAGCTATACCTCTTTGCAGTCAAATGTACCGATTTTGATGCCTGACTGTCCACTTTCAAGGTGCGAAATGCCGACATCGGCATTTTGCGCTAATTGTATAATCCGACATCAAAATCGGAACCATCTATACTGCTTTTCATATGGCATTACCTTTTTTGGAGCTTGATTATACAGCGAGTGCGAAATGCCGATGCCGGAATTTCGCACCGCTCAATGGACAGTCAAGCTCCAAAAAAGGAACATTTGATGAAAAGCGGTATAATGGCATATCAAGCTCCATAATAGTCAGTTAAGCGCACTCCGCCTAAACGCTGAAAAAATGATTGTCTGGGCGTTGAGCTTGCGCACGCATATGGGGAGTGTCGAATGATCTCAATCATTGCGCCTGGAATGGCGCTTTCAAGGGATTATTGAGATTCTGAAAAAGTTTCTAAAAACTTTTTAAAATTTTTTTAAAAAAGTTGTTGACAGACTCTCCTGTTGGTGTTATTATAATCATCGTTGTCCGGTCAGCTGGACAAACAGCCATAAAGGCTCGTTGAACATTGAAAACTGAATAGCAGCAGAAAAGAAGAGCGCAAAGAAAAAAGACAACAAGCCATCCGGCTGAGCCGGATGGGCCGGCAACAAAGAGAGCTTGGGAAATTTCAACTTGAGAGTTTGATCCTGGCTCAGGATGAACGCTGGCGGCGTGCCTAACACATG
>JAISZB010000383.1 GCA_031269465.1 Clostridiales bacterium
TATAGCAGTTATGTTGCTGTTCTTTGAACCACAATATCAGCACGCCCATCAACTGGTAATAATTACCATTTTTATATCCTTGCGCGCAGGCGACAAGATGATTTCCGCCCTGCCGAGGACTCATAGGGGAAAGTCCTCTTACAGCCTGTGTGAATTATACTATAAATTACCAATGAAAAGCAGTATACTAACAGGACAAAGGATAATGGTGATAGCCGTAAAACGGGTTGATACTGTTATTTCATTGACATCAAATCTTGAGATTTAGCTGTTTACAAGGTTGATTCAACGCTTTCAACCCTTATTCCGACTATCACCATAAAAATATCAAAATATACATTTCTTATATAAATCCAAGAGCTTTCCAATGCAAATCAGTATAGATGGAAAGTGGACGAAGCAACTCAAAACCTTCACCCATATAAAGATAAGCTCTGGCTAGACTGGCGGGAAATCCGTCAGCCAAGCCGGAGCTTTGCAATTGAGCAGCATGCATCCTGCCTTTATGGAGAAGAAATACGTCAAAGAGAGATGCTCCAGCCGCCTAAAGAGGCAGGCGATTTTGGTTAAACTGCAAAAAAAGAGCTTTAATATTGTCATTGTTCCCCAGCTAGAACGGGGAATGAGAATATGGATTTAAGAATCGCCTTGAATGAAAGCATTCCAGGTCATCTTTGCTCAACATTAATGCGGCTCGCATCAGTAGATGCACCCAAAGGAGAGAATTAATCTTCCTCTGTCTGAACCGCCCCCAGATTATTCAGGTACTTCAAAGGAATTATTGTAGAAATAGCATGCTTGTACACCATTTGCTGCTTGTTGTCAGATTCTATTACGATGACATAATTGTCGAAGCCTTTAATGACTCCGCGAATCTGAAATCCGCTTGTCAGGAAAACAGTAACAGGCATGTTGTCTTTCCTAACCTGATTAAGTATTAGATCCTGGTAGTTTTTGCTGCTCATAAAACACATCCCCTTATATTAATATCTTTACGTCTTATCGTAAATAATCTCATTGCTCAACGGCTGCTGAGAGGAATTAGTCTGACTGCGTGCGCTAACTTATGGCATCGGCACAGAAAAGGTTCCAAAAAGGATAAGGCTATATGCGGCGGCAGCCATTATTAAACAGGATAATCATACGAAAGGTTCCGTTTAAATAACTTAAATTCATCAGATTTGACGCAGGAGACTCCCGCCTCAAATTCCATTAGGCGGGAGAGGAATGCGCCCCGTTAATGTTGCACTGCTGCAGCTGGTCGCCCTTCGCCAATGCTATTCCAAGGTTTTGCATGCTTGCAACACTGTCCCTACCCATCAGGGCTGTTCAGCCATAAACCGCAGAGTCCGGAGCTGGAGCAAACGCCCCGGAGCGCCTATATATTCTTGGACGGCGCAGCTTCCCAGTGGAAGCTTAGGCTAGCCGATCAGGACTTGCAGCTGCAAGCCCCCGCCTCAAATATCAAAAGGTTTTAACCTTGAGATATTAGGCGGTGGGTTATTGATAATCTTACATCGTGGCTGGCAAATGCATTCTTCAATATTTTATCTATTTCCATTTTTTAAGCATTTTACACAATAAAAGTAAAAAATGAAAATTTGTGTTTTTTAACCCCTTGACTATTGCATATGACAGCTATACCGCTTTTCATCAAATGTTTCCTTTTTAGGAGCTTGATTATCCATTGAGTGGTGCGAAATGCCGATCTCGGCATTTTGCACTCGCTGTATAATCAAGCTCCTAAAAAGCAACTTTATATGAAAAGCAGTATAACATATGCCTTCTTTTTGTTCCATTAGCTAATACAACTAAAACCCGATAAAGTTTTGCAGAACACTTATCTTAATGCTGAAAGTCAATTTCAATTTTACTGTTTTTCATTGATGGCATTTTTCAGATGGTAAAACTCATGTCTTTCTAAGATCGTCAGTTTAATAGAGGATGCTTAGTGCATTTAATTTAGTTAGGCTTTCATTGAGATACTAAGACAAGTGATAATAAACCTTAAATTTAGACAATTATATTTAGAATAATATTTATTTCTTTAAGATAAAAAAAATAATCTCAGGCTAGATCATTATATTTTACCGCTTCTTTTATTATACTCAGATTATTGCATTCGTCAACATCAATCCATAATCCATTGCATTTATGCCTGAACCATGTAAGCTGCCTTTTGGCATAGCGTCTCGTAGAGGCTTTGACTGTCTCGGCAGCCTCTGCAAAGCTAAGCCTGCCTTCAATGCAGTCGATTGTTTCTTTGTATCCTAAAGCTTGCATAGATGGAAGAGATTTGCCATATCCCATTTCAAGAAGCGTTTTGACCTCTTCAAGGAGCCCGTTGGCGTACATGGCGTCTACTCTTTCATTTATCCTCTCATACAGCCTGCTTCTTTGCGCATAGAGTATTATGAGCTTCGATCCGGGAATCTGCTTGCGGCGCTTTTCCATTTCGTTTCGCTCTGACATCATTTGGCCAGTCAGCTCGTAATATTCAAGCGCCCTTATGACCCTTTTCACATTGTTAGGGTGTATGCCGGAAGCCGCAATAGGATCAATTTTCCCAAGCATATTATGGAGGTGCTCCAGCCCCAATGAGTCGGCAATATCCCGATACCTGGATCTAATCTCCGGCTCCTCCCTCTCGGGGGGAAAATCAACTCCATAAAGGAGGGAGTTCAGGTAGAATCCTGTTCCTCCCGCTATTATGGGCGTCTTGCCCCTGGAAAGAATGTCATTTAAAGCAGCGGACGCCATCTTCTGGAATGCGGCGACAGAGAACTTTTCATCCGGCCGGAGAATATCGATCAAGTGGTGGGGTATGCCCTTCATCTCTTCAGAAGTGGGTTTAGCGGTTCCGATATCCATAAACCTGTAAACTTGCATGGAATCGGCTGATATCACTTCGCCGCCCGTTTCCAAAGCCAGATTTACGGCTGTCTGCGTTTTGCCGCAAGCCGTAGGCCCGGCAATGAAATATATAGGCGTCATGTCAGTCACTCTCGTTTCGGAAGATTCGCGCAGCCTTCAATGCACTCGCTTGAACTTCTTTTCCCACTCATATTTAGTCATTTTCAGTATAGTCGGACGTCCATGCGGGCAGGTGAACGGATTCTCTAAAGCAAGCATTTCTTCTATCAAAGCTTTGGCTTCCTCTAAGCTGAGCCTGTCATTCGCCTTCACGGCAGCCTTGCATGCCATCTCAGCGATTGCATCCAGCTTCATTTCATATACATTTGATATCTGAGGGTTTAATTTCCCGAGCTTGTCCAAAATATCAAAAAAGAAGCCGGATGAAGCCGGAGTTCCCAGAATGTGCGGAACTGCGCGTATCGCGCAGGTTTTTTCGTCGAGTTCCTCTATTTCAAATCCAAAGCTTGTGAACAAGTCTATATTGTCATCCAAAACTTGCTTTTCTCCTTGGGAGATCGAAGCCATGATCGGACGCAAGAGGATCTGCGACGCCAGGATTCCCTCTTTCAGGCGCTCCATCAGCCTTTCATACAGGATGCGTTCATGCGCGGCATGCTGGTCTATGAAGTAGACTGAGTCGCTCTGCTCCACTATCCAATAGGTTTGAAATATCTGCCCTACTATGTTGTAGCGGGTGAAGAATTTCCTGCGTTTCGGCTCGTCATCCATCAATGCGCCGGATTCATCCGCCTGAGCGGCATTTATATATGAAGCTCCGCCGCTTTCAGCGGATGAGGGGACTGAAGCTCCTTCATCCTTTAAAAGACTTTCTTCTCTGATGAAAAGTTCATCCTGGAATAAGCTTTCATCCTGCGGAAAGCTTTCATTCTTGATGGAGCTTTCTTCTAAGCCCTTTGCCCCAAAGCCTTTTTCCTCTAGTTTTTCATAAGCCGCAAGGCTCATGGAAGAAGGCGCTTTCTTATTTATAATCTCCGGAGAAAAAAGGTCGTACTGATTCTTGTCCACGGCGTAGGATCTTCCGCCTGCAACCTGCGAGTATGTCTTGGCGGGATGCATGGCATCCGGAATAAGGCTCTCAGCTGAAAGGCCCTTGGCAACAAGGCCTCTTACGAAGCTGCCTATAGCTTCTTCATCCTGGAAGCGAATCTCAAGCTTATTCGGGTGCACATTTACATCGACCAGTTCCGGCCTGATCCGCATGCTAAGGATGTAAGCCGGAAATTTGCCTGTCATTGTAAGAGTTTTATAAGCATAGTCCATCGCGCTTTGGAGAATCTCGCTTCGCACATAGCGCCCGTTTATGAAGAAATTTTGAAGAGCGCGGCTGGCCCTGGCGGTTTCAGGCTTTCCTATCAAGCCTGAGAGAGTGCAGAATGAAGCCTCTCCTTCTACAGCCATCATTTTCCCGACAAGCTCTTTCCCATAAACGGAATAAGCTGCGGATTTGAGATCTCCGCCGCCATTTGTCATTATTGCCGCGACTCCGTTTGATATATACTTGAATGCTATCTCGGGATGGCCCAGCGCGAGCTTATTAATCATATCGGATATCAAGCCGGCCTCAGCGCCAGGCTTTTTCAGGAATCTGCGCCTGACCGGGACATTGAAGAAAAGATTCCTGACTATGACAGTCGTGCCGCCGACACAGCCTACATCCTGCAATGACGCGACATCTGAGCCGTTAACTTGAATTCTAGCTCCCGTTATTTCCCCTGCGGCCTTCGTTATCATTTCAACCTGGGCCACTGCGGCGATGCTTGAAAGGGCTTCACCTCGAAATCCCAGCGTAGTCACAGCGTTCAGATCCTCCTGCGTTGCGATCTTGCTGGTAGCGTGCTGCAAAAAAGCGGTGCGGAGCTGATCCTTGCGTATTCCGCAACCATTGTCGGTAACTCTCAAAAACGAGGCTCCTCCGTCTTTTATTTCTACAGTGATAGAGGATGCTCCTGCGTCTATCGAGTTCTCCACCAATTCCTTTGCCACCGAAATAGGCCTCTCTACAACCTCTCCGGCTGCGATGTGGTTTATCGTGGCGGCATCCAAAAGCCTTATTAATCCTTGGCCGCCGCTGTTGAAGATAAATTCGTCGGACAGATGATCGCCTCGCTTTCTAGCGCGGATATTCTTTAAACTTGACTATGCGGCGCGCAAGCGGACAGTCAGGATTCAAGATCGGCGGATCGGACAGATGTTTCATTTGGAAACATGTCGCTGCCGAAAACATCCTGCATAAGCATTTGATTCTCAGGCACGCGGATTTTCTTTCTCTTGTACGGACGTATGGCTTCTGTCTTGAGCGGCGTCTTCCGGGCTATGTCGTTGGAATTCAGATCCGCAAGTATTTCCTTGGATCTTTCCAGTACGGCTTCCGGAAGCCCCGCAAGCCTGGCAACCTGGATTCCATAGCTGTGATCCGCGCCTCCCCTTGCGATTTTTCTTAGAAAGATTATATCGTCGCCCTGCTCCAACACTTTGACGCAGTAATTCTTTACCCCGTCGATTTTTCCTTCCAGCTCAGTCAGCTCATGGTAGTGCGTCGCAAACAGGGTCTTTGCTCCTATAAGGCTGATATCCGCAATGTACTCCAGCACTGCCCAAGCTATTGAGAGCCCGTCGAATGTAGATGTTCCGCGTCCGATTTCATCAAGCACCAAAAGGCTTCGCTTAGAAGAATTGTTTAAAATGTTCGCAACTTCATTCATTTCAACCATGAAAGTGCTCTGGCCCGAAGCCAAGTCGTCCGCCGCCCCCACCCTTGTAAAGATCCTATCCACTATGCCTATTCTGGCGCGATCCGCAGGAATGAAGCTGCCTGCCTGCGCCATCAGCACCAAGAGGGCCACCTGGCGCATATAGGTGGACTTTCCCGCCATGTTAGGGCCCGTTATTATAGCGAGGCGGTTGTCATTGAGATCCAGCTCGGTGTCATTTGGAATGAAGGCGCCGGCCATCTGCTCCACGACAGGATGCCTTCCCTCGGAAATGCTTATGATTCCACTGTTGTCAACAACAGGTTTGCAGTATCGGCATCTGTCCGCAACTTCCGCAAGGGATTGAAGCGCATCCAAAGCCGCAATTGAGGCTGCGGCTTTTTGTATGCGAAGCACCTGCTCGGCAATGCCGCTTCTTAACTGTACGAACAGGCTGTATTCAAGATCTGTTATTTTTTCGTCGGCTCCCAGTATTTCGTCCTCGATTTTCTTGAGCTCGTCCGTAACGTAGCGCTCGCAGTTGGCCAATGTCTGGCGCCTCACATACCTCTGCGGCGCCAGATGGATGTTTGAGTTGGAAATCTCGATGTAATACCCGAAGACTTTGTTGTACCTTATCTTGAGATTCTTTATGCCAGTCTCCAGCTTCTCCTTGGACTCAAGATCGGCAAGCCACTGCGAGCCGCTCTCCTTGGCCTCCCTCAGGCGATCCAGCTCCGCGGAGAAGCCGCTGCGGATGAAGCCTCCATCGCGTACGGAAAACGGCGGATCATCCGTTAAGGTTTTTTCAATTGCGCTCCAAATGTCCTCCAAAGAGTCGATCTCTGAATGCATTCTGGCGAGAAGGGAAGCTTTGGAATCCGATAGGATGCTCTTTATGGCAGGCAGATTTTTGACTGAATTTTTAAGCGCAACTAAATCACGGCAATTGGCGGTCTGATACACCACCTTCGCCATGATTCTCTCCATGTCATGAATCGATGCCAGAAGCCCGCGCAGATCGCCTCGAAGAATAGGAAGCATCTTAAGCTCTTCAACGCTGTCAAGCCTTAACGCTATGTCTTTTACAGAAACGAGGGGCTGCTCTATCCAGCGCCTTAAAGCCCTTGCTCCGAGAGCCGTCTTGGTTTGATCCAGCACTCCCAGAAGCGAGTTCTTCTTGGACTTGTCCCTGATCGTCTCGGTCAGTTCAAGGTTTCTCCTTGACGATAGATCTAGAACCATGCATTTCTGATGTGAATACTTCCTTATGCTTGAAATGTGAGCCAATGAGCTCTTTTGCATCTCTGAAAGAAATTCCAGCATCGCCCCCGCCGCATTGGCCTCAAGGTCATTCTCCTTCATGCCGAATCCCAGAAGATTCAACGTCCTGAAATGCTCAGTAAGCTTTCTGAATGCGTTTTCCCCAGAAAACGTCCAATCGGGGCGGACCGTCGTTTTTGCGCTGAAGATGCCTTCAAGCGTCCGCCTAAAAGAAAAGGCTTCGTTCAATATAATCTCCGCCGGCTGGAATTTCGCTATTTCATCAAGAACTCTCTTTTCAGCTTCAATCGGAAATGATGTTGCCGCGAACTCCCCTGTGGTCACATCAGCCAAAGCCAGTCCAAAGCCGCGCTTGTCCTGGAACAGGCAGGCTATGTAGTTGTTCTTCCCCTCATCCAGCATGCTGGCGTCTATGACAGTGCCGGGAGTGACTACCCTTATCACTTCCCTCTTGACGAGGGACTTTGCAAGCTTTGGATCTTCCGTCTGTTCGCAGACAGCCACATTGTAGCCTTTCTCCACCAGCTTGGCGATGTACGAGTCAGCCGAATGATAGGGAATTCCGCACATTGGCGCTTTTTGCTCCTGTCCGCAGTCCCTGCCGGTAAGAACAATGTCGAGCTCCTTTGACGCGGTTATTGCATCTTCAAAAAACATCTCGTAGAAGTCGCCTAAACGGAAAAAAAGAATGCAATTCTCATTCCGCCCTTTAATATCCAGATACTGCTGCATCATGGGCGTCAAAACCCCAGGCGTTGAAGATGCCATCGCAATCCTCCATCCCCTTGCCTTAAAACGGTTTGTCGCCGCTTCAGGGCTTCATCTTTTTCCTGCTCCTTCATTTCCTTCCAAGCGCGCAAGCTTTTTTAGGCATAATATCCATCTACACTGTTATGTACGCAAGCGGATGAAAATGGTTTTAAAAATTTGGATGAGCAGGTTAAATTTCTAAGAATCTTCACAAATCAACGCAATAATTCAGTTTTTCTTTGAGGATTTGGTTCCTGTTTCATTGCAGACAGATTCGGATCATATGAAACCTTTATTGAAATTTTTAGGGGAAACCTTTATGATATGCGCGCTCAAAAGCCATCATGCGCGCATCTGGAACTCGCGCGGATGGCCTCTTTGCGCCTTCCTTCCAGGCATCCTTCGCAAGACGCGCATCCAGATGGGCTTGACGCAATCTCGGATGAAAGCTCGCCTATGGCGGTCATGCTTAATATGTCAATTACCTGAGCTACCAAAGACTTGTAATCTTTAAGAGCAACTTGAAAGCGCGCCGTCGACTCCTCATCCGAAGCTTCGCTGGCTTCAGATGCCGCTTGGGCCTCAGAAAGCCTTTGAGCCTCGCTTGTATCAAGAAGGAGGCCGCCAAGCTCGCGAGCCTTCGCAAAACATATGGCTGACTCCAATTTTCAACCTCCTTGAAAGCGCCACGCACGGGCGCTTGGCATTTGACTGGGCGCGGGAATGCCCGCCGCCCGGATTTTCAATCCTTCTTGGAACCCATCAGATAAAAGGTCTTGCATTCTTCAATCAAAACGTCTGTAAAAGAGCCAATCAGGCTTTCACTTGAGCGGAAGTGTACCAAAGCGTTGTTGTCCGCTCTGCCAGTCAGAAGGCTCGGATCCTTCGCGCTAACCTCTTCAGGCATTACGCGCAGAGTCCTTCCCACAAGCTTGCTGTTTTCCTCATATATTACGGCGTTTGTAAGCTTCAGGAGCCTTTGGAGCCTCTCATTCGCCTCTTCTTCAGGGACTTGGCCCTCCATGGATGCCGCGGGGGTTCCTATCCTCTTTGAGTATAGAAAAGTGAAAGCTCCTGAAAATCTGGCATATTTTACTATTTCACATGTATCTTGAAAGTCTTCCTCAGTTTCTCCTGGAAATCCTACAATGAAATCCGTAGTCAGAGAAATATCAGGAATCTGCTTTTTTATATTGTCAACCAGGCTCTGATAGCTCTCCTTAGTGTACTTCCTGTTCATAGCCTTAAGAATCCGCGAGCTTCCGGATTGCACCGGCAGATGCAGATGCTTGCAGATCTTCGGCTGAGCTTTCATGGTCGAAATGAGCTCGTCCGATAAATCCTTGGGATGGGAAGTCATGAAACGGATTCGCTCTATGCCTGAGACGCCGCATATCCTGTCAAGAAGGCCCGCAAATGTAAGCTCGCCTTTTATTCCGCCGCCGTAGGAATTGACGTTTTGCCCTAGAAGCATGACCTCCTTCACTCCGTCTTGCGCAAGCATCGCGACTTCAGCCAGTATTTCGCCGTGGGGGCGGCTGCGCTCTCTTCCGCGCACGTAAGGCACAATGCAGTACGAGCAGAAGTTGTCGCAGCCATACATGATGTTTACGCTCGCCTTGAAGCGGAAGTGGCGCAATGAGATGTCGCAGGGCTCCTCTTCGGTCGATTCCGCTTCCTTCCAGATGTCTATCACCTGCTTGCCGGTTTCCATTCTGGTCAGAAGCAGCTGGGGGAAGCGGTTCAAGTTGTAGGTTCCAAAGATGACGTCCACATGCCTGTAGGATTTTTTTATTTTTTCCACGACTGCATCCTGCTGCATCATGCAGCCGCAGATCACGACAATCATATCCGGGTTATCCTTCTTTAAGAAATTCAGCTTGCCGAGGTTTCCAAAAACCCGGTTCTCAGCGTTCTCACGAACGCAGCATGTATTCATCAGCACCAAATCCGCCCGAGCGGCATCCTCCGAAAGCTCATATCCCATTGATTTAAGGACGGACTCCATCTTCTCAGAGTCGTGAGCGTTCATCTGGCATCCAAATGTTCTCACATGCGCTTTTAGAGGCCTCTTCAGAAACTCCATGCGAGACAAGTTCAGTTTCCTGCATTTGCCTATATATATATTCTGCGCGCAGTTTAGCAACTCCGCATTATTATCCATTTTACACCTCTTGCATCCGCCTGCAAGCGTATCTTGTTGAACGCGTCCTAATTATAACGCTTCAAATTGAATTTATCAATGCTTTTGTTCTTGGATCTCTGTATATCGCAAAGTTTTATAAAAGATCCGGTAAAATATCTGGAGTCCATGCACAATAGCATCGCATATCGGCAAAACTCGCGCAATACCGCTTTGCAGTCAAATGTACAGATTTTGACGCTTGAGTCCATTGAAGGGTCCAATGCAAAGCAACATATATCGATAGTTCCGCCTGGCGCGACAGTGAATAGGCAGCCGGGCGGAATCACCGAGACGCAAGTTCAAAGAAGGATGAAAGCCGCTAATACGGTCGCGCAAATTCCCGCCGCCACAGGAATGAAGTTCTTTCTCGCGAGCTCCACCGCGCTGATATTACACATGGCGGCTACCGGAATGACCGCCCACGGTATTATCGTTCCGCCGCCGACCCAAATTGTTATGATCTGCCCAAGCGCGGCAAGACCCGCCTTATCAATTGTTATGGCATTTGAGAAGGTTGCGGCCACCGATCCCACAAGAGGAAGCCCTGAGAATCCAGACCCGTCCAATCCCGTGACAAATCCGATTGCAGCCTGCACAAGCACTACAGGCGCCTTTGAGAGGGGTACGCTTTGAGCCAGGAATATTCCTATGTCGTTTAGTATTCCGGTTGCGTTTTCCCCCAGTATCTGCTTGGCCGTCCCCTCGCCTCCCAGAAAAAACAATCCTCCTATGACTATTACCGGAGAAAATATCTTTATTCCAAACATGAATCCGCTTCTGATGTAATCGGTGGACTTTTCCAAGGCTTCTTTGACGCCGTAGCGCACAATTGACGCGACGGCCATCAATATCATGACAGAGCCTCCGACAAGAGCGGATGCATCTCCCCCTCTAATGGAGAAAATCTGCATAAGCGCGAGATCCACCAAGAAAACGGCTATTGTCAGGATTGCGATTGTTTTGGCGCCTGGATGCTCGCAAAGCTCCGCTTGCTTTATTTCATCCTCTCCCTCAGGAGTTTTTCCAAGATCTCTTATCAACATAAATGAAGCAGTGGCAATTGTAGTGACTCCCATGACAATCCAAAGAGGGATGCTCGCCCTTACAATCTCGGTGGAATCCAGGCCTGCGCCGTTTGCGGTGATTACCGGAGCGCCGTTTATGAAGAAGTCTCCTGAAAGAGCCAAGCCATGGCCAAACAGGTTCATTGCCACGGCCGCCCAAATTGCAGGGAGCTTCGATCTCACGGCGGCTGGAAGGAGAATTGCTCCAATCAAGGCTACAGCGGGCGACGGCCATATAGCGAAGGATATGACTGCCATAATAAGTCCCAAGACGAAAAACGAAACATACTTATTCACCATCAGCTTTTTTATCGGCGCGAGCATAATCTCATCAGCTCCAAGATCCTGAAGGGATTTAGACATGGCAATGATGAGGGAGATAATGACAATTGTGCTCCACAGTTCGGTTCCCGAAACAATCAAAGCGTTGAACATGACCTGAAGAGCTGATATGACATTGCCTCCGGACGCCGCCATTCCTATTAAGAACAAGCCCAGAACGCAAGGGATGATGATGTCCTTTCGCAAAGCCATGGTAACAAGTATGACAACGACCATCAAAACATAAATCAGATGAATCAAGCCTAAGCCGCTCATATTTCCACCTCCGAAGTCTCACTGGCAAAACGCGCGGCCGCCCGGCGGCCGCCTGAAGAAAAATCGCATTCAAGAATAAGCTTAAGCAGATGCGCATTGGCATGATATGATGATGCGCGCTGGATGATTCCGATTTTGATGCCTGATCATCCATTGAAGCATTGCAAACGACGATTTGCAGTCAAATGCGCCTATTTCGTAGCTTGATCTCCCACTTTCAAGGAGCAAATCGCCGATATCGCTTTTCATCAAATATTCCTTTTGTGGAGCTTGTTTATCCATTGAATGGTGCGAAATGTCCAAATCTGCATTTTGCACTCGCTGTATAAAATCAAGCTCCAAAAAAGGTAATTTTATATGAAAAGCGGTATATCTGCATATCGCACTCGCTTTGCGGCCAAGCTTCGAAATATAACGATTGCAGTCAAACACACCCATTTTGGAGCTTGACTATTCACTCTCAAGGTGCGAAATGGCGATATCAATCGCGCTCGCTGCATAGTCAAGCTCCAAAATAGGAGCTTTCAGTGCGAATCAGCATATAATCCAGCCTCAAAATTGCACATTGGATCTCTAATCAGTAAAAAAGCATTGAATGAGAATCAGGCAAGCCCTTTAATGCCTGCCATTGCATCAAACAAACCGGCTTTTCTCACGCGTTTATCAATCTCTTCTGGATTAACCGAATACAATTGCCTTTCAACCATCGCTTCAAAGAGCACAGAACCGGAGAATGTGAATTTCTTGCCCATTCCCTCTGGAGTTTCCATCGCTTCGCGAACAGCGTGTATGGCAAACCCGACAGCCAGCTCTTCTGGAAGCACCAGGGGATTTTTGCCAAAAGCGGACATAGCTGCGTTGAATCCAGCCAGCGCTCCCGTGCATATAGCTTCAGTATGGCCAACAAGCAGCCCCGCTTTTTCGCCGCAGCAATAAAGGTTGTCTATTCCTTCGACCTTCAAGCTGTCATCCCTCGGCGCCATGTCGAAGTATCTCATTGAATTGCCCACGCCTCCGGCGTATGGATCCTCGTACCTTGCATTTTCCATCCCCGGCACGCTTCGCAAAGACTCGAGCTCCATATACGGCGTCATCATCTTGGCATGCCCGGTATCAAGCAGTATCAGATTCTCTTTGTATTCGTCAAGCGCATACTGCTGGCATGCCTTTGCGGACAGCTTGCCAGCGGAAAGGACTTTGGGCGCGGGCACCCTCGCCATTCCGGAAACAGCGAGCTTTTCTTGAATCTCAGCCGACAGGGACTGTATATGAAGCTTGCAGGATCCGCTCATCGCCCCGACTGCTCCATTCGAGTTCCTGCCTGTTTTCTCCTTGGCTCCGGCAAGCCCCGCCAGGCTTATTCGCCCTCCGAAACTCGGACAGCGCAGGATGCACATGGCGCAGCCGTTTCCATATTTGCTGCAGTTGCTCATAGGCCCCGCCGTTCCAGTAGCGTCTATGAATACATCCGCTTCAAAGATCCCCCCCTTCTCATCCGCAACTTGCTTTATGCGATTTCCTTCTTTTTTCAGGCTCTTGACCCTGGAAAAGAATTTTACATCAACTCCAAGATCCAGAAGATATCTGTGAACCGCTCCATGGATCAGGGCTATGTCGTAGAGCATCGCATGGTTGTGCCCGGGAAAGTCCACATTTTCGTGCCTGGCGCATGAGCTGCAGATGTCAAACATGTCGCCAGCGCCCATGGCGGCCATTTCCAAGCTGGCTGTCAGCCTGCCGTTGTTGTTCATGATGCCTCCGACAAGCCCGGTTCCGAGAAGCATATCGGTCCTTTCTAAAATCGCAGCTTCAAGCCCCGCTTTCTTGGCGGCCGCAGCTGCGGCGCAGCCTGACCAGCCGCCTCCTACAATAACAGCTTTCACAATGCAATTGCCGCGCGGATAGCGCAAGCTTCCAACAGCTAAGGCTGCTTGGCATTATATCGAGCCGCAGCCGGCTCTTCCAAGCCGTGCGATGAATTGCTTATACGACTTAGCTTATGCGAAGAGCTATTCCAAAGATGCTTGCCCGACGGCTTCTCCTCTCATGATTTTTTCAAATTCGCTTGCCTGCAACAAAAAAGCAGCTACAGGCTGAGGGCGGCGATTATACCGATTTGCAGCCTAACGCGCCTAATTGGAGCTTGACTTTTCGCTTTCAAGGCGCGATTGAAATCGGCATTTCGCACCCTCAATGGATAACCAAGCTCCAAAAAAGGCAGTTTAGTACGAAAATACATTTTATGGACATTTGTCCATGCCTCAAACACACAGATGGCTTAATATTTTCATCCTTAGTGGTGAAGCGAAGCTTCATAGGGGTTTCTATG
>JAISZB010000012.1 GCA_031269465.1 Clostridiales bacterium
CCGGCCGGACAAATCGCCAGACAATGCTGACAGCCGAGACAGTTGTCTTCATCATCAGGCAGAACACCCGGGAAGCCGTCCATGCGGTGAATGATTTTCCGCGGACAGTCCTGAATACAAGCGTCACAGCGGACACACAGACCGTGATCAACGGTAAACAGCAGTTTATTCATAAGGAATCCCCTCTTCGGTCAGCATCTGCATGACATTGTTATTTTTTACCAAATAAATTTCGATTTGCAAGACTATTTTTTAAGATTTTCAATACGGCGCGTTCGCTGGAGCGATGACAGAAGCCATAACTTCATAAAATTTCTGCGGTTCGCTCCATTGGGGAAAGCGACAGGATTTTTCAAGCCAATGAAATTGCTTCGCGGTCTTAATGCGTTCAAATACGCATAGGCAAGGGGAGAAGAAACATGCTGGTCGTGTCTGCCTCCGACGAACACAACGGGTACTTTGAACTCCGTTTCACCTTCAAAATCAACGCGCATTAACTCTTGCCATAAACATTTGATTGATTGCAGGGAACCCTTTTGTCTGTTCAGCAAGTCTCGCAGACTGTAATCGGGCGGAGTCGGGAAATCGGGCAAAGCGGCTGCAGCCGGCTTTGCAGCGCAGGGAGCCTTTGCGCTTGCGGCTCGTCCCGTTGCGAACGGCAAGCCGTCAAGCCGGGGTTCTTGACGGCAAGGGCGGTCAATGGGCTCCAGCTTGGATATCGCGCTGTTTTTACAGGCCCTGTTTTTTAGCAAAGCGCAATCATACGCCGCCCGGGAAGATTTCATCATATTCGCCGGCTGCCCGCAGCCGGCATAGGCGTGAGCCAAATGCGGGCGGAGCATTATAGATTTCAGCCCCGCCGCGCCGCTCCAACGCCGCAACCGCAAAAATACCCTCAAGCCGCTTATTGCATTTCGCAGCCAAATGCAGTGCGTCTTCTCCCGGGCCTCCGCGCAAGTATAAAAGAATCAGGCCGGTTGCATTGCTCGCCAGAATGGGCAGGCATTGCTTTTTATTAAATCTAGACATATTCTATAGTCTTGACAGCGCCGCTGAAAACAAAAACGAAATTTTACATTATGTGCACTACGGCAGGCGACAGCAGCCCTCTTGACTTAATGGCGCTCCCACCTATGTAAAATCCGCCAATAGCGAAGATTAAGCAAGCCCATAGAGGAAATTGCAAGGAGTAATGATATAATCCAAAAGCCAAAGCGGACACAATCAAAGATGTTTATCATCTGAAACATCAAGGAGCCTTGTCAATATAAAGCCTCTACATATATTCTTCCAACAAGGCATTGACAATTGAAACCAATGTTCCATACAGTATAATGTTGCAACCTGGTTCTGTGGTGAACGCGAAAAAACAAGAAACTCCCAAACATATCAAGCTGAAAACAAATGTGAATCTCCACTCTGTCTCTTTTATGCCTTTCCAAATAAAGGGAAGCCGTCGCCAATCCGTATAAACCTATTTTGAGGTTTTTGAACGCAATGCCATATTGCAAACAGAGTAAAATAACCGAGAAGCCCAAATGGGCCAAGCGTTTTAACCTGAAACGGCGATAAGCTGAAACTGTTCGCTATATATTGGGAAGTGCATACCCAAAATAAATGTCCTATAACCATGAAACCCAATATGAGCAAAACCGCTCTTAGTGCGGGGAAAATAACAGCGCAAACAAGTAAAACCGGACATCCTATAAGCATGGCGACGGGATGAGCCGTCTGCATTATAAAAACAAGCACAGGGAAAGACCATGCCAACAGAAGCTGTTGCGTCCTATTTTTCGCTGTCTTAGTATTGTTCACCGCCGTTCGTTTTATGAATAACGCCGTCATCCCTGCACTGCATCGGGCAGCACAGTAAATCCTGCAATAGCGACAGACCTGTCGGTTTCCACCCAAGCGCGGTCTGCGTAATCTCGCTTGACGCAGGGTTATCCGCGCCTATGACTTGGCCGAGCATACCGAGCCGCTCCGCCGCCTGCTCCGGCATTATGGAAACCATCGGCACGTTCAGCCGTTTGCCTATAGCTTCGGCGACTTCCTTAAACGGTATGGCAAAATCCCCCACCGCCTGATACTTCGCGCCATTCTCACCCTTTTCGAGCGCAAGAGTGAACAGCTTCGCCAAGTCGTTCACATGGACGGCGTGAATCCTGTTGGCTCCGTCGCCAATGCAGACCGCCACGCCGCTTTTGCCCGCCATGTCAATCAGCATAGACGCGAAGCCGAAGTTGCCGTCGCCGTGAACGAACCGCGACGGGCGCACAATCACCACGCGGACGCCGCGCCCGGCAAAAGGCAGCGCCGCTTGTTCGGACACACGCGGTGTGCGCGTTTCCGATTCGTCTTTTTCGGTGGCGACTTGACCACTTTCGACCGCAGGTACGCCTGATGTGACGATAAAGGGCTTATTCGAGCCGACAAGCGCGGTTCCCATCACCTCAATCGCCAGTCTGTCTGTTTCGCAACACTTGGCGAAGTTGGCGAAGTCATGGACAAAACCGCAATGAACAACCGCATCGGCTTCCGCCGCGCCGCGCTTCAGGCTTTCCAAATCTTCGAGAGAGCCGTCGATTGCCGCTGCGCCCGCTGCCGCGAGGGCTTGTTTGGCCTTCTCCGAACGTGCAAGCCCGACAACCCCGTGACCCGCGCCGAGCAGTTCCTTAATGACGGCGGAACCGATAAACCCCGTGCCGCCCGTGATAAATACGCGCATTTCTTTTCCTCCTTGCATACGCCAAAAGGCGCGTTATTCGTAAAATTTGGCAAGTTCGCCTGTTATTATCTGCGGGTGGGCGTACCGCCCGCGATTTTGCGTCTCGCCTTTATAGTCAATCGCCCGCTTGGGGCAATGCTGAATACAGGCGACGCAACGTTCGCAACGGCGCTGAAATTCGGGTTTGCCGTCTTTCATTGTGATGTTCTTCGCGGGGCAGACCGCCGCGCAAAGCCCGCAGGAAACGCAATCGCCGCTGACCTGATAACCGCTGCCCGTTTCAGGAATGTCTTTCATAAAGTCAACGTGCAGGCGGAGCAGAAATTTATTGAGGTTGCCAATCCGCTTATCCCGCTTGTTCACGATGTCGTCAATGACGGGCGCGGCGCGTTTTGCCGATTGCGCCGCCAACTTTGCCGCGTCCTGCCCCATTTTATAACTCAAAACGGAGTTTCTGTACATCGTGAGACTCGCGCCGTAATTCAAGCTGACGCCCTTCTCCGAAAGCAAAGCCTTGGCCTGCGGTACGGCGTTGAAAGCCAGCCCGCCGCTGGTGGCGACGGCGAAAACATATGTGCGGCCCTGTTTCGGAAACACAGCGGTGCGGAAGAAGTCCGCGACCATAAGGGGCTGCGCCCAAGCGTAAGTGGGAACCACGAAGCCCAACCGCTCCAAGCCCGCCGGAACGGTCATATCCATATCTTTGCGAATCGCAACAATGTCGCAATCCGGCGTCTTGGAGGCAATTTCTTTCGCCACCCAAAGGCTGTTTCCCGTTCCCGTGAAAAAATATATCCTATTGCGCATTTTACGGCCCCACTTTCCCGCTTGACCGTCTGTCAAGCCCATCGTGCAGTTTAACAAGCAATTGGTAAAGCTGCTTTTTCTCCGCTTCCGTCAAATCCGAAGCCCATTCCTCCAAAACGACGATGCTTTTCTGCAAGTACAGTTGCCCGAACTCGCGTCCTTTTTCGGTAATAAAGACGCGGAATCCGCGCCTGTCGCGCTCATCCGGTCGGCGTTCCAGATACTGCCCCTGCTCCAATTTCGCAAGCAACGCGCCGCAGGATGACGACGTAATTTGCAAACGCCTCGTCAACTCTTTCTGCGTCATGCCGTTGTCCGTAAGCAGGAACTTCAAAATCAAACCCTGCTGAATGGATAAGCCAAACCCCGTGAACTCAGCGTCCGGCTTGTAGCCGCGCATCAGCCTCAGGCATTGCTCGTGGCAGCGGTGAACCAGCACATAGATTTTTTCAGCATAGCCGTTCAAGCGGCAACACCCCCTCCCAATAATTATCAAGACGCCTTACTATTATATCAAGGCGTCTTGATAATTGCAATAGGTAAGTTGTGAATTTTGTGAGCTTTTTTTGTGTGAGTAAACAGCCTAAAAAATATGTCCTTGACAAGCGAACCCTAAGGGCACGATTTTGGTAGAGTGCGGCAAGATGTTTCAGCGCAACAGCTATCGGATAAAGGCGCTCAACACAATCAATTTCGCTAAGAGCATGAGGTATAACCCCTTCTCCTACATTCAGGACGAAACCGACATTTTGACGCTGGTTACAACCTTCACATCGAATACGAAGGGCGAGCAAAATGACGGCGATGCCTTTTGGGAAAAAGCTGAAACCCTCCTTTATACGGTGCTGATAGCCTACATGCTGTTGGAACAATACGCGCGAAACCACGGATTCAGGAACACAGTCCATTGGTTGTCCCTACGTGAGATGGACATGTTCATTTTTGCTATCTGTATGCCTGTTGTTGTCGTTATTATCTTGAGAGCCGTGTTTGGAAATAGAGCAGCTTTCGATGGTGCGGAATATACCTTTTTGGAGCAGTTTTTCGGTGCGGTATCAACCATTGCCATCTGTGCCGGAGGTGTGATGGGGCTTCCCTTAGTCGTATCTGATTATCGAAGCAGAAAAATATTAAAGCGGTTCAAAGTCACCCCTACCAGGCCTGCTCTTATCTTGGCGGTACAGGTTGTCCATTTACGCACTTTATTCGATTATTTCACTTATCCTTGTCTATGCAACAGGGGCAATATTTTTCGGCTATCCGGTATACGTCTCATGGCTCCAATTCTTAGGAGATACTTACTGCTTATGCTGTCAATGTTCAGCATTGGACTGCTGGTGGGAGGAATTGCACCAAACATTAATGGAGGTGATACGCTTGTCTATACGAATATTGCTTGTCGAGGACGATGAGCATATCAATAATACAGTTAAAACTTTTTTATCCGAAGCGGGATATAAGGTAGACGCTTGCTTGGATGGCATCGGAGCGCAAATAAAAATATTTGATAACACATATCAGCTTGTCATTCTTGATATATTACTGCCTGGTATGAATGGGCATGAGCTATTACGGGAACTGCGTAAAATCAGCAACACCCCTGTTCTGATGATGACGGCGCTTTCCGATGATGACAATCAAATCCGGGCGTTTGATGCAGAAGCAGACGACTATGTGACAAAGCCATTCAAAATGCAACTCTTGTTGAAACGCGTGGAAGCCCTGCTCAGGCGAAGTGGCGCACTTTCTAAGGAAGTGCGATTTGGAAAACTGACCCTTTTGCCGGAAGATTTCAAAGCTGTCTATGACAACGCAGAGCTCCCATTGACACTTAAAGAATTTGAAATCCTCATGCTACTGGTTCAAAATAGAGGCCATACGCTATCCCACGAAATCATCCTGTCCCGCATTTGGGGTTATGATTTTGACGGTGATGGAAGCACGGTGCATACCCATATTAAGAACCTGCGCGCAAAACTGCCTGAGAATATTATTAAGACAGTTCGTGGGATTGGGTATCGGTTGGAGGAAGATATATAATGAAGAAAAGTGGAATTTTCTCCAAAGTATTCTCTTATACAATTATCGCTATATCGCTGCTTGTCGGCGTGGCGGCGGCGCTCTTTTCACAACAGTTTTTTTCAATCTACAAAATGATGCAAAACCGAGGCATCGTTGCTTCCTATGACCCTTTGGTGAGACGCATTCAAGGAGGCGAGTATCAGAACATCGCTGAATCTGCGAAGCGTTTTTATGAGAACAACCAATCTTTCGAATTTCATATTATGGATAAAGACGGCGGCACAATATTCACTACGCCCAATGCCGATACAACGAACAGCTTTGAAGGCGATTTTTACTTTGTTGTACATAAGGACATGGATATTGCCATCATCGCACAGAGCAGGACTGGGCTTGATTCTTTTTACAAAGATTTCCTCATTCGGGCAATCACTATATTCTCCTTAATGCTTTTGCTCTGCCTCATCTGCGCTTATGTTTTTGCTAAACGAATGACTAAGCCGATTAAAACCTTGGCCGATAATGCAAGTAAAATGGCCGCTCTGGAAGAAGTCCCCCCGCCGACCGAACGAAAGGATGAACTTGGTGCGCTAGCCCACGAATTTTATGTATGGCAGGCTTAAAGATACAATCTCCCGATTAGAGAAAGAAATCTTGCGGGTACGGGAAATGGAAGAAGCACAGCGATATTTCTTCTCGGCTGCATCCCATGAGCTTAAAACGCCCATTGCGGCTACAAGTGTTTTACTGGAGGGGGTGATTGAAAATATAGGCGATTACAAAGACCATCCCAAATATCTGCGAGAATGCGTGAAGATGATGGATGTGCAAAGTGAACTTGTCTCTGACATAATGGAAATTGTGAGTTTAAGTAGTAGAAAAATATTGCCCGTTTTCGAAACATTGGATATTGGGCAAGTCTTCGTTGGGATGTTGCCTGATTATCAAGTGTTGTGCGATGCAAAAGGGCAGCGTATTATCACAAATATACCAGACAGAGCATCATTGCCGACACTAAGATGTTCAAAAAGGTGCTTTCCAATATCCTGCTCAATGCGGTTCAGAATACTCCGGCAGGCAGCGAGCTTCGGGTATGGAGTGAGCCTATAGACGAACAATGCCGCCTTTTTGTCCTAAATACAGGCGTATGGATTGATGATGCTGTTTTGCCAAAGATATTTGATCCGTTTTATCGAATGGATAAATCGCGGAGTTGTAAAAAAGGGCGCAGCGGTTTGGGGCTAACGATTGTAAAAAAAGCATTAGAAACTATGGATGCCCGCTTCGCTTTGGAGAACACGCCCGAAGGGGTTTTGTTTTGGATGGAATTTCCTATAAGCAAATAGAATATACAGTTTAGACCGGCAGGAGCATCCTCGCCGGTTTTTCTTTTCACTACTACAGACATTCTACAGGTCTACTACAGGGAAAATACAGATTACTTTTCCATAATAAAGCCATTCGCACATGACGTTTTGTATTTCAAGAAAGAGGGGAATATTTATGCCCATTTTGCAGGTTAAGGATTTACGAAAAACATATGGCAAAGACGGAGCTACCATTACAGCATTAAACGGTGTAAGTTTCAGCATGGAAAAGGGCGAGTTTGCTGCAATCATCGGAGCGTCCGGCTCGGGTAAATCTACACTCATGCACCTGATTGGCGGTGTGGATCACCCGACATCGGGTAGTGTCTTTGTGGACGGTAATGATATTTTTAAGCAGAGCGAAAGCGAGCTTGCTATTTTCCGCCGCCGCAATATAGGATTGATCTACCAATTCTATAATCTTATCCCGACGCTTACGGTTGAGGAAAATATCGAACTACCGTACCTATTGGATAATCGTAAATCGAAAGGCGATAAATTACAATCAATCCTTGGAACCATAGGGCTTGCCGACAGAGCAAAACACCTGCCAAACGAGCTTTCCGGCGGCCAGCAACAACGTGTGTCTGTAGGCAGGGCAATCATCAATGACCCCGCGCTTATCCTTGCGGATGAACCGACAGGAAACCTTGACAGCAAGGCAAGCGGGGAAATTATCAGCCTGCTCAAAATGGCGAATAAGCGATATGGCCAGACATTGCTTATGATAACTCATGATGAAAAAGTAGCACTTCAAGCCGACCGTGTTATTACCATCAGCGATGGAGAAATCATTAAGGATGAGGTGGTGCGACAATGAATCTGACCGCAAAATTGGCCTACAGCCAAATCAGAACAAACCGGGGCCGTACATTTTGGACGCTTGCAGGAATTGTGCTGTCAACCGCTATGGTTACTGCCGTCATGGGCTTCGCTGCCATCGCCGATGATATGTTCAAGGGGTTGTTGGGTGAAAGCCATTATTACAACTCAATTTACAACGAAATGCTTTTGGGATTGGGGGCTATTTTTGGCTCTATCATCTTCGCCGCCTCGGTTATTGTCATAACGAACGCATTCCGCGTGAGTGCGGGAGAGCGTATCAAGCAATTCGGTATTCTAAAAAGTGTCGGCGCGACAAAACAACAAATAACCAACATTATCTTACATGAAGGGTTATTGCTTGGAGTTATCGGTATACCTGCAGGAATTGCGTTGGGGCTATTCGTGAATTATGTCGGCATACAAATCATAGGTCATTTACTCGCAGCGGCGAATGCGCGCAATACATTTCAAATCAACATGAAGTTTATTGTCACTCCGCTGGCTGTAGCCGCTTCGGTTTCGTTGTCCCTTATAACCATATTGGCGTCGGCATGGATTCCCGCTCGTAAAGCGGCGAAAATAGCCGCAATAGACGCCATACGGGGAACCGGTGAGGTAAAAATAAAATCAAGACAAGTACGCGGCGGGCGATTTATTGGAAAACTGTTCGGCTTTGAAGGTATGCTTGCTTACAAGTCGATGAAAAGAAACCGCAGAAATTTTCGGGCTACAGTTTTGTCACTGACGGTTAGTGTTGTGTTGTTCATTATTGCAGGTGAGTTTGGTGCGCAATACATGAATACTGCGGACTTATATTATATGGGTACAGACGCAAATGTGGTTAGCACATTTTTCTACCCGAAAGAAAACACGCTCCAGGGGGAGAACAAATATCATTTGGTGGATAGTGCCCTTGCGGACGAAATAACCCAATCATTACGAGAGCATCCGGATACATCTGTGTTTGGCGTAGGAGATGATTATGATTCGTACCACGCGGTTGTACCGTCAAATATGCTGACGCCTAAATCCGTAGATTACCTTGTTTCAAATGATTACGCTCCCCAAGACGGGGGGTATACCCTGCCGATTACCCTATATGCCACCGATGCCGAGCATTACGCGGCATTGTGCAAGCTATCTGGCGTTCCCGTTGGCTCAAACATTCTGATCAATTATATGAGGACGCCCGGCGATGATGAAAGAACTATTTTTGAACCATATTCATTTGACTATCAGACGCTACGCCTGATAAATCAATATGATAAATCCGAATACGACCTCCCCCTACATGGCGAGCTTTCGCTTCGTGATGTTCCGGGCGAGATAACAACAATTTATGTTGGTAATGTAACGATTCTCGTTCCGCAACTTGGTGCGGTACGGTATACATGGTTTGCGGAGACCTCCGATACGAGCGGTTATACAGAGCACGCAAACAAAACGCTTGGCGGGTTAATTCCATTTGAAGAAAGCCAGGAGTATATCAATGCCACGATTAATACCGAAGGCTCTATTTACGCCAGACGAGATATAGGGCGATTAATCATGGTGTTCATTTATGGATTCGTTGCGTTGTTGACGCTGATTGGCCTAACAAATGTAATCAGCACAATTTCCGCTAATATGCGCTCCCGTGCACGCGAGTTCGCGGTATTGCGGAGCGTTGGCATGACGCCGGCGGGGCTAAGGCGTATGGTTAATCTCGATAGTTTAATATGCTCTATGAAAGCTCTTGCTTTCGGCATCCCCATTGGAATCATTGGCTCATGCTTCCGCTTTTACTCTGTTATTTTACCTGTAGAAGCCAGTTATCAAATACCGTGGTTTTCCATTTTTCAATGTATATTTGGGGTATTTGCTGTAACATGGGTCGCTATGCGATACGGAGTGTCGCGGCTTCGTAGTGAGCATATCATTGAAACGATACGTTCAGAACTTGTATAATGGGGGGAATGCAGACCGTGTAATATACCACCATGCCGCTGGGTTTTAAGATAATATTAGGAGAGGTTGCCGCAGCTTATCGTTGCGGCAGCCTCTTTTTTCTCGCTACTACAGATTATCTACAGGGATAATACAGATTGTTGGTGCGTTGGCTTTAAAGTCACGCTTCACCAAATCCTCCGCCGCCTGTGCCGCCGGATCGGATTTAGTCAGGCTTTTGGATCCACGCCGCTTGGTGAGCAATCCATTGTCCCGGCAGACCCGGTAACCCTTGCCATAGCTGACTTTCAGCTCCTCTGGAAGCTCGTCTATCATGCTCCGCACGCCATAACACGGATACTCTTTCCTCACCTGTTTTAGGGCCGATACCAGTCCGGCGTCACGCTCTTGTCGACTTGGGCGGCAGAGGCAATGATAATATCCCTCCCGCCGCACATGCAGTGCCGCACAACACTGAATTCACCGCTGTTTTCGTAAATCCACGCATAGATTTCACGCGGTTTTCGCTGTGTTATCGGCCCGCTATAAAACCCATTGCTTTTTTCAGAATGCAGTTCGCAGTTCGCGAACCTCGCGTTCCACTCGCTCGAAGCTTGCTCCAGACTCTCGCCGGGGATGCAGTCCTTCCGGGGCTTCCCTGCGTTCCAGCCGTTGCATACAGGGCTTTCGCGCCTACGCCTAACTTTTCGCTGTTCGCCGCCACGCCATCTCGCTCGCATAATCGCAGTGCCTCTTGCTTGCATTCTTTTGTGTACTTGTTCCCTATTTTCACACATCTCCTTGTCCTTTTCATTATTGACAAGGGTGTGCTATTTTATTGTACTACTCCAAAAATCGGAATGGATGCAAGCGGCCTACTTCCCGGTTTTCAAGGAATAGCGGTACAAGACTGTTGGAAATCCTATTGGAGTTATCCATCTGTTACCCACGCCATTTGTTGTGCGCATCTGCTGCGAGAGCTAACGGGAATTTCCGAAAGTCACCCTAAGCAAGAATGGTCAAGCCAGATGAAACGGCTGCTCCTTCGCATGAAGACGGTAAGGGATAACGCCGCGGCTTCCAGCAGGGAGAGCCTAAGCTACTATTACCTACATAGCTTCGATACGGAGTATGAATTATAACGCAAGGCAGGAAATAGAACCAGATAATACAGAAGCAACCCGGATTTGTAAATCAAAGCATATGAAACAAACTGAATAACAGCATCTCGCTTAAATATGAGAATCTTCTCACAAAAGCGTTGACATGCGAACCAAGCCATGTTATGCTTTCCGATATGAGAATATTCTCACATTGTATTTGCCGATTGCGAAAGTATTTCGCGAAACTAACGAAGGCAAGCCATTCTTAACAATATATGCATAAATATACGTCTATATGGTGAGGAGATATATAATTATGCTACACCAATAATGGCTTAGTTATCAGGTTATTCGAGTTTCGCAAATGCCTATCACATTGTAAACAAGGAGACGCTATATTGCCAAGAGAAACATTCTATAAACTTAAAGACGAAAAAAAACAGCGCATATTCTATGCAGCAGTTCAGGAGTTTTCAAAGTGCAGTTTTAGTGAAGCATCACTTAACCAAATCGTTAAAACAGCTAAAATACCTTGGGGTAGCTTTTACCAATATTTCGAGAACAAAGAGGACATTTTTTCATATGTGATAGAAACGATTATGAAAAAAATCGAAATCTTGGAACAGCAAAAATTCCCGGAAAATGTTGAACCCGATGCTCTAACCCAATTTGCATACAAACTTTCTTCTACGGTTGAATTGAACAATTCCAACCCCGAATATGTCCGTATCGTAATGATGAATGCCAATGATTCTTCGTCCGTTGTCAAACGGTATTTTGAATTGAGCAAGGAACATAAGCAAGCGGTGATTTCCATTTTTGAAAAGGACAAACATCTCGGATTGATAAGAAAAGACATTGATACCGCCTCCGTAATTGAAATGGTTTATATCCTGTCAAAAGCACTCTTTTCAGAAACGGGTTCGGATAGCGGTGCATATTTAGAGAAGATGAACAAATTCTTGTCAATTATCAGAAACGGAATAAAAACGGAGGTTTTGTATGAATAATGATTTGTTTAGGGATGGGATTGTATCGACAGAGGGAGATGAAATCTATTACAAAGTGCGTGGTAAGGGCAAGCCGCTTCTGTTCATTGCTCCCGCTGGCGGCAATGGCGATGGGTATTATCCAGTGGCTCAAGAATTGTCGAACCAATACAAAGTTATCACCTATGATAGACGTGCCAATACCAGAAGCACTATGAATTTTCCCGACTATTTTGATATTCGTCAACAAAGCCGGGACGCATTTGCCGTTTTGGAATCTGTAGGTGAAAAATCAGCGATTGTGATTGGCAATAGCAGCGGCGCGGTAATCGCACTTGACATGGCAACTGCGTTTCCAGAGGTGCTTCACGCTGCGATTATCCATGAGGCAGCCGTACCCAACGTGCTTCCTGAAGCAGAGAGCGAAAAATGGGAAGCCTTCTTTCAAGATTGTTATAGTCTGGCAAAACGAAAAGGCGCGTCACACGGTGCTATGAAATTTTATTTTGGCGCGGAATTACCCGCGATTCGCTTAATGTGGGACGCTATGAAAGTGATAAAGTACATGAAACAGGACAAAACCACACTTGACATGAAGCGCATTCAATCAAGCAAAGCATCGAATTTTTTAATCTTCAATGAGTTGCTTCCCGTAACAAGTTATCGACCAGATTTTGATGCGCTTATGAGAAGCGGAGTGAAAATATACATTGGTTGCGGTGAGTATGGATTAAAGAAAAACACTTGGTATTATAGAGCAGCAAAAATTATGGCTAGTAAACTTTCCTGCGAGCTTGTATCATTTCCAGGACATCACGGGGAATATATGGGCAGATACAAACCTTGGGCAAAAGTTTTACGAGAAACAATTCAAAAAACAGGCTGGTAATAATCCTGTAATTATAGTTTTTCAAAGAACTCGGTGGGCAGTCAAGCCGCAAGGTGAGACAGACTTAACCTTTGCTAATATTCCTTATGAATATTCTAGCATTTTGACTCCACTTTTAAAATAATAAATTCCAAATGCGCATTTTCATATTTCGCCGTCATAATGACGAAACCGCTGGCATTCTTTAGTCAATGCGCTAAAATAGCATATGGACAATATGCTGAAGAGGAGATGCAACTATGAATGGCAAGGCCGCTCTGAAGGAAAAGCGGCATGCTTCGTCAAGTCAATCGGGTTTAACATGTCTAATTCATTGCTGAAAAACCTCGCATCCATGCCGGCTGCCGCAGCGAGGGGATTCCGGGGCAAAATGGCCGGCTTTGCATTTGAGGGCGCCCGCCACAGGACAGCCTATTCCAGAAGCATGCGCGGCTTCAGCAAAGGCGGAAGCTTCAGCGGCGCGCTGAAAAGCTTCGCGTTGGAGGCAATCAAGAAGAAGCGCGGGGAGACCGGCGAGCCCATCTGCATAATAATAGACAATGCGACAAGCGCACTGTCGAAGGGGGCGCAAAAAGCGAAGCGTCAAGACGCCGGCCGGCGCTGTTCGCGTCTCGGCGGAACGACGGCCTTCGGCCAACATTCCGGCCTTAATCTCATTGCCGTGCTTATCAAAATACTGCATCATTGTTCCTCCGCCTGCCTCGGCTCTGCGGGCTGCCTGATTTTTTCTTTCTGTTTTTTAGGCGAAGTGCTTGGCGGGGTTTCGATATCTGCACTTTCATCGATTATTCCCGCACATTGGCAGGGACGAATTTTTCATAGATTATCATAACGCTGTTTGATGTTGTTGATCCGGGTATAGGAGTCAATTTGAATGCCCGGTGCATCGTACAAATCCCGGATAAATCCGCAGTCATTGTAGGACAGCAGGAATTTGCCCTCGATCCGCAGTAGTGCGTCACGCAGACGGATATGGTCTTTTTTCATGAAACCGCCCTCGCCTACGTTCTTGTAATAACCTTCGGTTTCAAAGTACGGTGGGTCGCAGTAGAAAAAGCTGACAGGGCGGTCATACTGCCCAATCAGCTTCTCGAAGTCCTTGTTTTCAATGACTACCTTAGCGAGCCTCCTGTGGGCCTGCTCAATGAGAGGAAAGTTGGTGCGGATGTCGTGGGGCTGGCTGCCATAGTTGGTCAGCCCCGATGCGTAGCTGTAGCGTATGAGCAGGTAAAACCAAGCTGCTTTCTGCACATCAGAGGCAGGGCTGTCACGAGCAATTGAGGCAATAGGAAAGGGCATTCATCAGCTCCTGGGGCTTTTCCCTCACACAGCGGTACAAGTTGACCAATAATCCGTTAAAATCGTTGTACACCTACCTCAAAGTCATTGCCGGAAACTTGTAAAACAATATCCAGCCGCCTCCGCCGAATACCTCGATGTATCTTTCATAGTAGAGGGGAAACAGAGTGACGATCAGCTCACGCAGGGATTTCTTGCCGCCGATCCAAGACATAAAGCTGTTCAGGAGTTATCACCTCCCTCCAGCGGCAGGCGTATCTGCGTATCATCAAACGCCGTGAGGGAACGCTTGAGTCCGGCGATGGCGGCACTGATTCCGCTAATGCAGCTTTTCATGTGCCGGATGGTTAGGCGCACTTCAGGTTCGGTCTTTGCGTAGAAATAGCCGCTTTGGTCGCTGGCAATGGGGATACCCTAACGGCGCGGGGCATTGACAAGGTCGCGTAGCTCCTTGTCTGAAATGCGGAATGCGTATTCCAGCACCTTGCTTGTGACGGCATTTTCAGCGCCGTGATGATAGCTGTACAGATGCAAGCTGCTCCTTGAGCATCGTTTCCTCCTTACCGGCCGTTTCCCCGGAAAGACAATGCAAAAGGGCGCAAAAAAACAGGGCCGCCTCCTGTGTGGAGAAACGGCCTTGTTTCTATATTTGAGGTCTAAAAAAGCACAGACATTATTGCCTGTACTACTTGGTTATCCAAGTTCTCTTAAATTTTTGTCCAGATAATGATTGATCCTGTCTTTCGTATCTTGACCAATTTCGGAACTGTTCTGAATGCTTTCGCTGAGTGTAATTAGTTCCTGTACCAGTTTCTCCGCCTGGGAGTCCAATTCCCTCAGGACGAAATACGAAAGCTGAAACCGCTCCGACAGCGCCATATCCAGCAAGTCCATGAGCTTTTCATCCATGAGCTTTTCATCCATATGCTTCGCCTCCTTCCAGCACAACACAATGTCATAGCTTTTGCAGGAAAGCTATACCCAAACCCAACAAAGATTTTGTTATTTCATTTCCATGTGGGGACTTTGGACTAGATGATTCAGGCATTGTTCTACAGTCCGTCCGTTCTGCTGCTCCAGCAGTCCATAGGAGGTTTCAGCAATGCCGTATTTCTCCATCAAATACCTCCCGTATCCTTCCAAGTTACAGAATTGTTCCAAGCCATCGTCGCTTTCAAAGGACATCATCCTCTGAACTTCCTTTTCAGCGTAATCCGCAGGAGAAGCAGTTTCGGACAGAATCCCAAATTCCTCCGTTAGAAAAGCAAGATCAAGCGCATCCTCCAACGAAATATCCGTAGGGGCGTTTTCCAGCATCGCTTTGTAGACCAGGATACCATTTTCCTCTTTGATGTGACGGAGCTGCTGTGCCAGTTCATTAACCAAGCCGTATCTGTCACCCTTCGATTCATATAAGGCGTCTCCGATTTTTTCAGTAAGGGAGGGTATCATACAGTCTACAGAGAAGAATATACATTCCTCCGGTGACGCTGCCGCCACCGCTTCAACAGCTTGGGAGAGCATCTCATCATCCGCAGGGAGCTTCAGGAAAGCAACCAGATCATTATCATATTGAGGGTCGTTAAAATTCCCCTTAGTTACCCGGAGAAGCACGGTATAATCCAGTTTTTTCAAGGGGATGGCATCACCGCTATGGTAGGCCTGCGAAATTTCGCCATTTTGGATCACATAGCCATGTGGATTAAATACGCCACTCTCTCCCTCACGCATCTCTTTGCCGATTTTACCGAAGTCCAAGCATTCATAGATTTCATCCGGTACATTTTCGAGTTTCTGCACAAAGTAGTTAACCGCATAAAATTTACCGAGGGTGCTGTCGTCATGGGCTTCATAGACGACATGGCAGTTCTTCATGCTGTGGGTTATGTTGATGAGGCGGTCTATTGCGAGGGGGGAGTATTGAGTCCGGATGGTATCCATCATGACCATTCCCTCGAAGCAGTCCAGCTCCCATTCGCTCAGTGAGGACAAACGCTCGGCCAGATGATTCAGCTCATATAGGTTCGCATTCGTGCCGATAAATTGCGGCAGATAGTCCAGCTCGCAGCCTATGATCTCCGCAGAATAGATGACACGTTCATCGGTGATGCGGGCCTTGTCCAGAGCATCCAATATTTCATATGGCGCAACAGGGAGCTTGAGAGTGGATGAAGTTTTCGCACCGAATGAACCGGGGCGGCTGATTTCCACTTCAAAAACGTGACCGCTTTTCATTCCGGAATGCTCTTGTCGGGAAAGCTGGGGAACATCCCAGCCAAACAGCGCCCCTTGATCCATGTATTGATCTGCTCGGCTGTAATGCCGTGCCTCTCGTTATAGCTGTTGACGATTACCCGGTTCGCCTTCCCATTCTCCGTGTTGAGTTCGGAGCGGCTGAACCCTGGCTTCCCATATTCAATGCGCATAATTTCGCCATTCGCATTCATGAACAGGCACTGTTCGGGAAGCCTATTCTTTAATTGCTTATCCAAGCTGCATTCCTCCCATCCGTTGACACGTAGCCTCAATTCATCCTTTGTCGTTATGCTCCAGTCCCTTGAGGCCGTCCAAATCATAGCAACAACCCTCCCATTCGCAGCCTTTCTCCGATTGTTGATTTTTTGCATATCCGTTCTTAGGCAGTCACCCTCGGAGCTGTAGCAGATGAATCCGTGCGAGGGATATGGGCAGTTGCCGCAACTCTTGAACGAACCATGGGGCCGCTCGTCTGGCGGTATTCTCCCTGCTGTTATGAGGGCATCCGAATCATAACGAGCTGGTTTCTTATTTTTCTTGTAATGCACTAACATAATTTCCTCCCTTCTGAAAAACAAATAGAGCCTGAGAATTGAAGCGCATTCTGCACTCCGATTCTCAGGCTCTGTAACTGGATTTCGTTTAAGATGTTGAATTTTGAAGAAACATAGTTTTTGTAAGTTATATCTTTCTAAAATATTTAGTTTAACTTGAAATTAAGCTGTATCTGTGATAGTATATATCTCAAATATGGCAAAGGAGGTTCTTCATCTATGATTGGTCGAGAGTTATATATGAGCCGCATCCGTCCTTTTATCGGAAATGAGCTTATTAAGGTGTTAACCGGCATCCGCCGAAGCGGAAAGTCCGTCATGCTGGATTTGATCCAGCGAGAGCTGGTTGACTCCGGCGTGAATGAGGATCAGTTTATTTCTATCAACTTTGAAAATATGAGCAACGCGCACCTTTGTTTTGCTGAGGCGCTGCATGAGGAGGTCACTCGACGGGTAAATGGCATCTCCGGGAAGGCATATCTTTTTTTTGATGAGATTCAGGAAGTCGTTGGCTGGGAAAAGTGCGTCAATTCCTTTCGGGTTGAGTTTAATTGTGATATCTATATCACGGGCTCAAACGCCAAGCTGCTTTCGGGGGAGCTGGCCACATACCTTGCCGGGAGATATGTGGAATTTGTGATTTATCCCTTTTCCTTTGGAGAGTTCTCGGAGCTGTATCATACCGTTTTCCCCGGCGCCGATTCAAAAGCGATGTTTACCCGGTATTTGACCGACGGCGGGATGCCGTACTTGAGCAACCTCCGCTATGCAGAGCAGCCGAGCCGTCAGTATCTGCAAGACCTATATAACTCCGTTGTCCTTAAAGATATCGTAAAACGCAACGGCATTCGGGATGTTGATCTGTTGGAGCGTATCATTGCGTATATAACGGCAAATGTCGGGACGACTTTCTCCGCCATGGCAATTTCAAAATATCTCAAAAGCGAGGGACGCACTGTTGCGCCGGAAACAATCTTGAACTATATCAAGGCTTGCGAGGACGCTTTTCTGTTCTATCGTGTCCGCAGACAGGATTTGCGGGGGAAGAAGATTCTCACCGTCAATGAAAAATACTATATGGCCGACCACGGAATCAGAGAAGCGGTTTTCGGCGGCAACATGAAAGACATCAATCTCATTTTTGAAAACATTGTGTATATGGAACTCCTGAGGCGAGGGTATAAGGTCACCATTGGAAAAGCGGGAAAAAAAGAGATTGATTTTATTGCTGAAAAGCAAACTCAAAAGCTCTACGTTCAAGTGGCTTATCTGCTTGCATCAGAGGAAACGATCCGGCGTGAGTTCGGAGCGTACGATACGATCGGGGATAACTTCCCCAAGTATGTTGTGTCGTATGATGAGTTCGATATGAGCAGGGACGGACTGAAGCATATGAATATACGTGAGTTCCTGTTGTCTGAGCAATGGAATTGAGTCTCTGCATTTTCCTTTTAAGGCGACAAAACGAACGCAATGAGCGGAGAAGAGCCAAAGGCGCGTTGCAAAACCTCGCCGAGCCCACGGATTCGCCTGCGTTTTGCAACGCGCCCGACAAAAAATTCGCGCAGTGTCTGAATGTTTCAGACACTGCGAACAGGCTCTAAGGACCCGTTAAACAATAACCTCACAGTTTTGGCTTGCCTGTTTTACGCGGCTTCAGCCGCAATGTAAAACAGGACAGCGAAGCGAACGCAGTGAGCGGAGAAGCGCCAA
>JAISZB010000016.1 GCA_031269465.1 Clostridiales bacterium
TGTTGATATATAAGTTTTACATTATTAAATGTATATTCGAGTTAACTTTTGAACTTTTCCGCAAGGATTTCATGCTCTTTTGACTGGTAAATAATGTAATAAACTGTCGGAACAGTTCCAAAAATTCTGCCCTGATGTTATTTTTTCACAACTGAATAACCTTCAAATGCTTGATAAGTACGCTAAAAAACAGGGTTGCCCTGTAATTTACTTTTTACACAGTTATTTTAAAAATCCTCAATTTACATCCTGTAATTTTGATGAATCAATTCTTTTGTCTGAAAGTGTAGCGGCTATTATATGTATATCAGATTTTATAAAAAATAGCCTGCCTGAATCACTACAGAGCAAAGCTATCGTCATCTCTCCTTATTTTTCAATTGAAAAAATGAATCTAGGAGCATAATTGATGGTGCAAGAAAAGAAATAGTTTTTTTAATCCAATAAAAATGAAGGGAATACACACTGTACTAAAAATTTCCGATATGCTTCCATTGGAGAAATTCACGATTTATGGCACATGGGGTCAGCATAATCCAAGGGTGCTTCGACAAATTAGCGAAAAACATAATATTATGTTCTATCCATTCATACAAAATCCAGAGAAGATATGGCGTGCAGCAAAGCTTTTCTTGATGCCGTCGCGGTGTCCAGAAGGTTTTGCTCGCGGTCTCATTGAGGCAGGACTCCACAAAATACCATCCATTGCCAGTTTAATAGGCTCAATTCCTAAAACACTTCCATTTCCCATTTGCATGATAGATGACTATGAAAATGCGGTATGCTGGGTTGAAAGAATATCTAAAATTATGGAAAATAGCTCACTCTATAACAACCTTCAAGATTGCGTATATAGCAATAGCCTATCATACTGCGGGCAATCAAGTATTGATGCTCTAGATATTCTGACTCCTAATGTGCATTTTTCGATCCAGTAGAAATATTTTCAACAGTCTATGCTTTTCAAGTATATATGCTTTTCAAGTATTGAACTGAATTGCAACTAAAATTCAGACTTTGCTGCTTGGATTGTTATACACTTTCACAATTAATTTAAAGTCTAATTTCAAAAGTCACATTTACATTGTTAGATATTTTGTGATTTTCAAAATGCACATTAGGAGATTCTGATCCAAAAATATTAACAGCTGAATGTACGGAGGATATAAAATGTGAATAGCTTTTTTCTATCCTGCGGAGGTGAGACATTTTTTATGCCCGAAAAACCTCCGGAAAACGTTGGCAGGGTGGTTTTTCGTAATCGCGGTTTTTACCGAGTCATATGCGCAAATGAAACAATCGCAACCAGTATCAAGGGAGCTATGTTACACCGCGCGGATGCCTCTATAGACCTTCCCGTCGTCGGGGACTGGGTAAAGATTTCAAAAGTGGATGCTGGCGGCGCGGTTATTTACGATATTTGCAAAAGAAGGAATACGATATCTCGAGTAGCCTTTGGACGCACATCAGAAGAAATTCCGATCGCCGCCAATGCTGATTACCTACTGATATGCATGTCCCTGAACAAAGATTTTAAGATGAGCCGACTGGAGCGGTTTTTATTTTCATTCTCCCTACAGGGTGCACAGTCGGTTCTCATACTTACGAAGGCGGACTTGTACAACAACCCGAAAGATGTCGCCGAAGTAGTGCGCATCGCATATCCTTCCCTAGCTGTGCACTGCACCAGCATGTTTGAAGGCTACGAAGATGTGTTGCAATATTTCTCATCAGGTAAGACTTCTGTTCTCGCTGGGTCTTCGGGAGTCGGAAAATCAACACTCGTAAACAAAATCGCCGGAAGGGAGGCGATGCGTACGTCCTGTGTCAGCCTCCATTCGGGAAAAGGGCGCCATACGACTACATCTAGCGAGATTATCTTCCTAGGGGATGGATTCGGTTGCGTGGTCGATACTCCAGGAGTGCAAGAAACCACCGCATTCCTGCCGGAACTGAACCAAGAAGTATTTCATGACATCGAACAACTGTCGCATAAATGCAAATACCGAAACTGTACGCACACATTCGAAGACGGATGTTTGATATTAGAATGCCTGCAAAATGGACAGATTAGCAAGCAACACTATGAAAGCTACAAAAAGTTGATTGGTGAGGCTGAGTTTATGAAAGGCAGGCTAGACTATACTTCAAACCGCAATCGCAGGCTGAAGATTTTCGAACGAGAAGAAAAGCGCAGAAATTCACGGAGATAGAAGAAATGAATTTAATTTCTTTATGCTTTCTTAGCCCATGACTTTGAACAGCAAAATTTCTCTTTATCGATTACTTAAATAATTGGAGAGTTAAAATTCTCACAGTTGATCCCCAAAAGCCTTGGTTTAAGCAGTTTTTTTGCTAAAACAGAAGCCTGTAAAACTAAAAGCGGAGTAAAATCAATGTTTGTTTCGGTCAACATTTGAGAGCTTTTAACTCTCTAGTAACACCTAATGTGCATTTTTCGATCTATCAGAAATATTTTCAATAGTCTATGCTCTTTAAGTATAATGAACTGAATTGCAACTATAATGCAGACTTTTCCGCTTGGATTGTTGTACATATTTCACAATTAATTTTAAGTTTTATTTCAAAAGTCACATTTATATTATTAGATATTTTGTGATTTTTCAAAATGCACATTAGGAATAGTAAATAAGAAATATCCACAAATCAACGATTATAAAAAGAGGTCTTTGCTCTACGAACTCTCGGCAGGGCGGAAATCATCTTATCACATATGCGCAAGGATAAAAAAATGGAGTATTTTACCAGTTAAAGGGCAAACTGATATTGCGGTATAAAGAACAGCAACCTGTTTTCTATAAATTTCCAATTGTCTCTTTATGCTGCCAATGAGCACTCAAAGGCTTCAACTTCGCCGAATAATGGGGTTCTTGGCTGATTCGCGCCGGAATGCGCAATCAGCTTATCCCTGATGCTGTCAAGCAGCGGTTTCCAGTAGCTTTCTTAGTCGAATATAAAGGAAAAATCAGCGGCTCCTGCGGTTTTTTCGTATTTTCTGCAGGTGTTGCCGCAGATTCTCAGCGAAGACGTTATAACAGCTACCTGGTTATTTTTTGTTTTGTCGAGAACTTTTCACTCTCAAATACCTATATTTAGTTTTGGTATTCTCATATAAAAGCCAGTACATACAGGAGGAACTTAATTGAAGCAAACGATGACTTCTGTCGTTTTACGATTCGTGAAAGAAGGAGAGACGATTTCTCCGTACGCATTTCTAATCGCTTTGTATCTTATGATTGCAGGCGGAGATTTATTGCTTGCTCGGGGCATGGGCATGGCGATTTTGGCAATTGGAGGTGAAAGAGATCTGTTTGTGCGAGGCATTTTACTGCTGACCGGAGCGAAGGCGTTTATATCACTTGCTCGGTGGCTGGGGGAATGGGTTGCAAATCGCATGAACAAGCGAATTACCGCCCGCTACAGGGAAAAGATGGCCCGTTGCGTTGCGCGCGCCTCTTACGAGTGGGTTCAAGGACAAGATGCGGGCGTGTTGCTGGGAATAATGGAATCGGATGTGGAGAGCGCGGCTCAAATCGCAACTGAGTTTATTCCTGAGATTGCCCGCCGCGCTCTTGTGCCGCTCTGCATTGTCGCATCTATGGCGGCGCTTAGCGGAATAATGGCGTTGGCTTTCAGCGTCGCCTCAATCCTCATGCTGCTTGCTCAGTGGCTTGGATCCCGGCGCGCCCAAGCGCATTTTGCTGCGGAGCGAGACGCTGACGGCGCAAAGGATGCAGTTTTCCAAGATATTATAGAGAATGAGTCCGTTGTAGGCATATTTCAATTGGAAGGCGTGTGCGCAGTCCGAATCCAGTCGCGCCTGCAAGATTACGCGCGCGCTTTCAGCAGGGCGATGTCGAGGCTGACGCTTCATTTCAGCCCGGCGATCATCTTCAATTTCATGGCTTGCGCATTGGCATGCGCGGTCGGAGGGATTCTTGTATCATCAGGGCGGCTTGCGCCGGACGCATTCATCGCCGCGTTCGTGCTTTCAACTATAGCGCAGGAAGAATTGCGCGGCTTGAACTCATCGTTTGCAAATGTGCCTCGGCTGGCTGCGTATGGCGAGCGGCTCTTTCCGGTTTGGGACACGCCGCCCGAACCTTCCGGCAATGCCGGTCCCTTGCGAGAGGATTGCGCAATTTGCCTGAAAGATGCGCTATATCGCTACGCTGGGGCGGAGGCAAACGCTCTGGGAAATGCTAGCTTCTCATGGAGAGGTCCGGGTCTCCTCGCGATTGCGGGCGCAAGCGGCTGCGGAAAAAGCACTCTCTTGAACATTCTTTGCGGATTGTACCGACCACTTTCAGGCGATGTCTTTTTGTGGGGGAGGGAATTGAAGGAGTGGGATATAGCTGCGCTACGTTCACGCATAGGCGTGGCGCCGCAGGAAATCAAGCTATTTAGTGGCACACTCAGATATAATGCCTGCCTCGGCGCGTCCTGCGACGAGGAAGCGTTTCAACGTGCGGCGCAAGCTCTTGGGATGGAAGAGATTGCGCAAGGCTTTCCAAACGGCTGGAACGAGATGCTGGGCGAAAACAGCGCTTCGCTCTCCGGCGGGCAGCGCCGGCGCGTGGGAATCGCAAGAGCGTTGCTGTCCGGCGCTCCCATGCTTCTTTTGGACGAACCGACATCGGGACTTGACTCGTCGGCAGAAAAGCAGGTTTTTGACTTGCTATACGAACTGGCGCAAGTAAAATCCATCGTGATCGCCACCCACAGTTTGCAGCGGCTTGAACGCGCGGATCGCATCATCATGCTGCGCGAAGGGTGCGCGGCGGAGATGGGAACCCACGATGAATTGATGGAAGCCTGCGGCGCATATAAAGAGCTTTATGATTATGCTGGAAAGGATGCGGGCCCATGAAAAGGCGTCGCGGCGGTTTGCTTGAAATATCCGCGGTGATTGGGATTCACAAGCCTTATTGGATGCTGGCTACATTCGGAGCCCTTCTAACCGCCGCTCCTTGGTATGCGTCAAACCTGCTCAACGGGCTTCTCATGCGCACGGCGGTCGAAATGTCAGCCAAAAGCGAGGGGCGCTTGCTTGCCGTAGCGTGGATTGCCGCCATATTGATTCTGACTCGAATTCCAACCATTTTAGGATATGGCATGAATGCGCTGGGCTCCGCCCGCTTGTCCGGATTGATTCAGCGCAAGATGATTGAAAGCTGGCTGCGCCGCGACAAAAGCTCTGGAGGCAAATTGTCCGCAAGCGATGTCATGACCCGCGTGATTGCGGATTGCGGCGTGGAGCTGGGCGACTTCTTCTTTCAAGGCGGCGGGCTCAATATAATTGAACCGTTGGCGGCAGGCGCTGCGGCTATAGTCACGGTTGTCCGGATCAATGGCTGGATGGCCGCGTTCGCCTTGGGCATGGCGATATTATCTTTCACAGTCTCTTATGCCTTGTCTGATAAAGTACAGATTTATATAAATAAGACTCAAGAAGCTCGCTCTGATTGCGCGGAGTCTTTATCCAATATCACATCCGCAGGCATGACTATGAGGCTTTTCCGCTTGGAGGAGCGCTTCATATCCGCCTTCACCAGCAAAAGCGACGATGTCGCCGCAAATCAATACCGGGCGGCAAGCGTAAAGCGCATGATCGCCCTTCTGTCTGATTTGACTGAGATGCTGACATCAGCGGGCTTTTTCACATTGGGATATATTTTCTCAGCAAATGGAAAGCTGTACTTTCCAGACATGATGATTGCCGTTTCAATGCAGCCCCTTATCACTAGATTCGTTGGAGGACTCAGTTCTGGATGGCAATATTTGGAAAGTGTGGGCGTATCCGCCCGGCGGGTGAACGAGGTGCTTGCGCTTCGCCCCGACGACGCGCGCAAGGCAATGCCTGATGCGGCTCCCGCCGCTAATTCGCCGATGCTGGAGCTTGAAAACGTGCATTTCTCGTATGAGGGATCCGAACCTATTTTGCGCGGCATATCCCTTTGCGTCCGGCCTGGGGAGCGAATTGCCGTTGTCGGACCTTCCGGCCAAGGAAAATCAACGCTAATGAAGATTATCGCAGGAGAGCTTGCACCCCAATCCGGCGCTGTGCGCGTCATGGGAAATGATTTAAAGGAAGTGAACGCTTCCTCGTGGAAAGGCCAGTTTGCAATCGTCCCCCAGGAAAATAATCTGTTTCACATAAGCATCCGAGATAACATTCGCATGGGACGCTATGAGAAGTCTACAGACGAGGATGTGACACGCGCAGCCAAGAGCGCGGGCATTCATGAGGCGATTGAATCGCTGCCGCTCGGCTATGATAGCGTCATCGGTGCGGAAGGGTTCGACCTGTCAGGCGGGCAGCGACGGCGCGTGGCAATTGCGCGTGCGCTCATCAGCGAAGCTCCAATTCTGCTCGTTGACGAGCCGACTGGCGGACTGGATCACGAAACTGAATACTATCTGCAAAAAGCCCTGTTTGAGGGAAGTGAAGCACGGACGATGATCTTGATCAGCCATAGCCGCTCATTGGCGGAGAAGGCGGATCGCATTTTAACGCTTTCAAGCGGTTGTGCGAGTTGGGTGGAATAATTTGATCCATAGCAGACGTGCGCATTAGAGTTTTCCCCTTGGCAAGCGCAAATGCCCGCAAAGCTTAGGAAAGCTTCTGTTTACATCCATTAGCGTTTGACCTCCGTGACTCGATGGTGGATATCGCCGTAGAAATCGACGCCGCGCATCGACCGAAGCTCTTCAGGCTAGGAATAGGCTCAGTGCAGATGCTTTCGCATTTAAGAAGCGGAGCAGACTCTCTAAAAACTATACTCCCAGACTATCGATGTTATAAAGATTTGCAGTCAAATGTGCCGATTTTGAGTTGTTATATACAATTAGCGAAATGCCGATAATCGCCATATCGCGCTATTTGTATATTCCAACTCAAAATCTGAACTTTCCAATGCAAATCTTTATAATAAAGGAATTCTGAATCCTTTTGAAACTTTTTAAGCTCATGACTCTAAAATCACTCTTGACACAATTCAATATACTTGCTATAATGCCTCTAAAGTAATTTTACTTTAGATGCGTTCATAGCGTCAATTTTCCCTCCAAATTGATAATAACCTCAGTTGCCCGCTCTCAGAATTAGTCGAGCATAAGGCAAAACTATCAAGCGCGTCTAAGCGCGATATGGCTGGATAATGGAAAAATTTGTTCGTTACTCTTTGCTCTTCGATTTCTATGGCGACTTGCTAACGCCTAAGCAGCAGCAGTTTTTTGAAATGCATTACAACCAGGATATGTCTCTGGCAGAGATTGGCTTGGAAGAAAGAATCAGCCCTCAAGCGGTGAGCGATCTGCTCAAGCGCACCTCCAAGATTCTCGAACGCTATGAAAATGCTCTGCGCCTAGTGCAAAAACATCAAAGACAATCTGAGCTTCTTGAAGAAATATCACAAGATTTAAAACAAATCTCAATGCAGTTGCAGGCAATGCATCCTGCAACATCCGCGAACGATTGCAGGAAGCATTTGGATAAAGCCCAAGGAAAGCTGAAAGACTTTTTTTCTGCTCTATAGATGAGATTCTGATCAAATAATAAACAATTTATGTCACTTGATTCCGTATGAAGTATAAGTCTTGCCAGAGGCAAGATCTTAAATATAGTGATTTCCATGTCAATCACCCCATAGCTAAAGCTAGGGGCTTAGCAATAAGCCCTGATTGACTAGCCTAAGCCTCCATCGAGAAGCTACGCTGTCCAAGAATATATAGGTACTCCGGGGCGTTCGCTCTAACTCCGGACACTACGGTCTGCGGTTAAACAGTCCTCTAGGGGAAGAGACAGTGCTGCAGATATACAAAACCTTGGAACAGCATTGGCGAAGGGCAACTAACCCTAGAGATAGGGATTTATGCGCGCTAAAAGCGCGGAGGAAGATGTATGGTTTATGTTTTAAGTAAAAACGAAAGCCCTTGATGCCGACAAAGCGCCATGGGAAAGCAGGGCGTTTGCTAAAGGATGGAATGGCTGAAGTTGCAAAGCTTGAGCCTTCTGCAATCAAATTGCTGTACGATAGCGCGGAATATACCCGGCCGATAAATCTGGGAGTAGATGCGGGAAGCAAGGCTGTTGGAATTTCCGCGGCTGCGGAGAAGGAAGAATTGTACGCCGCTGAAGTGAAACTGAGGACTGATATAGTAGATCTGCTTTCGACGAGAAAAGCCTTCAGGAGTTGAAGGCGCAATCAAAGAGCGCCCTATCGCGAGGCGCAATAGGAAAACGCGCTGCAGGAAGCCGAGATTCAACAATCGCGTCAGATCAAAGCATAAGGGTTGGCTGGCTCCTTCTATAGAGAACAAGATCCAGACCCATATTAAAACGGTGGACGGCGTACATAAGATATTGCCGATCACAAAGATAGTTGTAGAGGCTGCCTCGTTTGACATACAGAAAATCAAAAATCCCGGCATGTCAGGAAAGCACTGCCGGCAAGGCGGTCAAATGGGATTCTGGAATGTTCGGGAATATGTCTTGTTTAGGGATGGGCATGCGTGCCACGGCAGAAAAGGATGCAGGAACCGCATACTGAACGTCCACCGCATAGAAAGCCGCAAAGTAGGCGGCGGTGCTCCGAACAATCCAGCCGCATTATGCGAGGATTGCCACAGCGGCTGCCGAGGTGCCGCTTTCATGGGCGCCATGCGGGAAAGCTTAAGCTAAACCTAAAGAGAGGGCAATCTTTCAGAGGCGCCGCATTCATGGGGATTATGAGGTGGGCTTTCTACAACAGGCTGAAGGAAGAATACACGGATGCGAGTACGGCGTACGGCTGCACCGCTAAAAACACAAGAATCAGAAATGGATTGGAAAAAGATCATGCGGTGGACGCGAGATGCACCGGCGGGAATCCGCTGGCTGTTCCATTGGATGCAATCTACATGCAGAAAGCAGCGGGAAAGCGCAATCGCCAGCTCCATCAGGGTGCTGTCAGCAAAGGAGGAAAGAGGAAGCTGAATCAATCTCCAAAGCATGCATTTGGCTTTCAGCTGTTCGGCAGAGTTCAAATGCCGGACGGGCGCAAGGGCTTCATTTTCGGGAGGCGATCAAGCGGAAGCTTCGACGTTCGCCCGCTGGATGGAGAAAGGCT
>JAISZB010000017.1 GCA_031269465.1 Clostridiales bacterium
CAAAAACACATTTAACTCTTTTTTCCTTTTGTTTTTTTTGTTGTAAGCCGGGGTGGCGGGGCCCCCACCCCCCCCCCCCCCCCCCCCCCACCACTCAATGGATAATCAAGCTTCAAAAATGGTAATTTTATATGAAAAGCAGTATAATTAGGAAATAAAAAAGCTTCCGGCATAACTGGAAGCTTTGCTTTATTCAGAGGCAAGCAAATCTTCATCTGATTTTGAGATTCCACCGTTTGGAAGCTAAAAGAGGGCGGAAAATTGAAGGCTTGCCGAATTTAAGAAAAGTTTTATCAGGCGTTTAAGGATTCTTTGGCTGCTTGCGCCAGTTGCGTGAAAGCTCCGCTGTCATTGATTGCAAGTTCCGCGAGCATCTTCCTGTTCACAGTGATGCCGGCGGCTTTCAAGCCGTTCATGAGCCTGCTGTATGATATGCCGTTAATCCTCGCGGCGGCGTTTATTCTCGTTATCCATAGCCTGCGGTATTCGCGCCGGGTTTGTCGGCGACCGACAAACGCCGAGGCCATCGCCCTCATCACAGATTGCTTGGCTATGCGGTACTGCTTGCTTCTGGCGCCGTAATAGCCCTTAGCCATCTTTATTATTTTCTTATGCTTCTTTCTGGCGTTTGCAGCGCCTTTAATCCTAGCCATAAAAAGTCCTCCTTATATAAGCATTGATTTACGCGTATGGCAGCATTTTACGAACGGCCTTCTCGTTTGTCTTGTCGACAATGCCCGGCCTGCGCAAACCCATTTTCCGTTTTGGACTCTTTTTGCCGAGAATATGAACGCTATTAGCCCTCGTATATTTGAATTTGCCTGTTCCCGTAATTTTGAAGCGCTTTGCAGCGGCTTTCTTCGTTTTCAACTTAGGCATATGCCTTCCTCCTTGTACATTAATCCGAGTCTGGAAATTCGCGTCGGCATAGGCCAAGCAATTCTCCAAAAACGCGTTTTTGCATTGTCGCATCTGGAACCGCCGCGTGAGCGGCGCGTCAATAGAAAAGCATTCTAAACTCCCCGCGCGCAGCGCGGGGAGATAAATAGTCTCTCAACCTTGAAGCGGCATAACTTACAATTTGGGACTCAAAAACATGGCCATAGACTTTGCTTCCATTTTCGGGGGCCTGTCGACTATCCCTACTGAGTTGACATTTTGCGCGAAGTCATGAAGTATTCCGTAAGCTATGTCGGTATGGCCCAGTTCTCGACCCCTGAATCGGATGGTTATCTTGACTTTATCTCCGCTTTCCAAAAACTCAACGGCTTTTTTAATCTTGACCTGTATGTCGTGCGTATCGATGTTCGGGGACAGGCGAATCTCCTTTATATCCACTGTCTTTTGCTTCTTGCGGGCCTCTTTCTCTTTTTTGGCCTGATCGAACTTGTACTTTGAATAATCCATAATCTTGCAGACCGGGGGCTTCGCCGTAGGCGAAATTTTCACCAGATCCAGCTTCTTCTCGTCAGCCAGACGCACTGCTTCCTTGATGGGAACCACTCCGAGCTGGCCGCCGTTTGAATCAATCAGCCGAACCTCTTTGTCCCTGATTTGTTCATTGATCATTAACTCTGTAATGAGCCACACCTCCATATTGGTCTCAGAAAACCAAGAGCCTGCACCTTTTCTTCGGCCGATTGATCCGGCTGAAGATGAAAAGCCCCCCGCATTAGACTAAGAGCGGCGCGCTTGGCATTCAAGCCATGACAAAGTGACCGTTTTTCGCCCTTTTTTTCAAAAGCATAAAAACGCCCGCACGCAAAAGCGGGCGGACGCACCTGTACACGAGATTCCCAGAAACCTTTTGCCCTTGGCTAAGGTGAGAAGATCCGCTTCTGCTTTCGTTAAACTTTAGCACATCATAAAGCAAATGTCAATCATTATTTCACGAGGAAACGAATGAGTTTTTGAAGTCAGGCCGAAGGCGCCGCGCTTGGGATCCTGCCGGTCGGAAGCTTTGCTCTTGTCGGGCATGATGGTCTTAGTGATAGTATTATGCATAAAAGCAATAATCATACTGATTCGCGGCCGGATGTACCGATTTTGGAGCTAGGCTGTCCATAGAGGCGCTTTATATTCAAGCTCCAACACCGGAACTTTCATATAAGAGCATGCATTGACTGCAAATCGACCGCAATGACTTGACTGCATGTCATCTCCTCACAGGATCGGCCTGAAAATAGAAATAAACTTATCCTATACCGATTTTCATCAAATGTTCCTTTTTTGAGCTTGACTGTCCATTGAGCGCTGCGATTGATATCGGCATTTCTCACTCGCTGTATAATCAACAAAAAAGGCAGTATTCTATGAAAATCAGTATAGCTCATCCGTTTTCTCTCTTTACTTACGACAGCCTTAAAAAGATGATAAATCCACATTATAGCTTATCAATAATTCTAAGAAACGGGAGAGGCCAATTTTCAGCTGTATGCCATTAATCGCAACTGAGCTGCCGTTTAGAGAGTGTCGCTGTTTCCCCTTTAAATAGCAGAAGTTGTCGTAAACGGGTTTTACGGGAGTTCTAAGATGACGATCCTGCCAGGCTCTTGAAATTTCGACGCCGCCAGGCATATATGCTGATTGCATAATTTCTAATTTGACTCCAAATCAGCATTTCGGGGAACTTCCTCCTCTTAGGCGGCAGGAACTCCCCAGTAATAGGATAAGCTCTAAATCTGGAAGCGCCTTTATTCAGACTTAAGCAATCCACTGCCCATAAAAAGGCGCCTGCTGCAGCCTGCTGGCTTTTCGCGCTCATGCGTAGCTGCTAAAACCGCAGCGCCGAGGCGGGCGGCCTCTGCGAGCAATTCCATTAACTTAACTGCGTTTTCATAATCGAGATCACTTGTCGGCTCGTCCGCCGCCAGCATAGCAGGGTTGCCGCAAAGCCCCCGAGCGATTGCGGCGCGTCTGATCTCCCATCCTGAAAGCTGAGCCGGAAATTGGCTTGCCAGGTGTGATATGCCTAGGCGCTCCAGCAGGAGGGCAGTGTCGGAATCGGCGCTTGCCCTGGTTTTGGAAAGCCTCGAGGGCATGCGCACGTTGTCGAGCACGGTGAAATTGCCAAGCAAGCTATGTCCTTGCGGAATGAACCTTTTTTTGCTGCGCAACTTTGAAAGAGATGAATCTTTGAGTTCGCCGAGATCCTCACCTTCAAATTGCTTAAACTCAACCGCGATTGTTTCTCCGATTGAGAGGATATTGCGCAATTCATTGGTAGTCACTATTTATTCTTCTCCTTCGGTTCGTCCGGCACATATTCCATAATATCGCCGTAAT
>JAISZB010000027.1 GCA_031269465.1 Clostridiales bacterium
TAATTGTGAAATGTGTATATCAATCCAAGTAGTAAAGTCTGCATTATAGTTGCAATTCAGTTCATTATACTTAAAAAGCATAGAACATTGAAAATATTTCTACTAGATCGAAAAATGCATATTAGGAGTACTTTGGATCAAGCTCCGAATATGATTTTCATATGCAAATCAGCATAAAGCAAAGAAGAAGAAAGGTAGTAAGTTCTCAAACAAGCTGAAAAATCTATTTCGCACATCATAAAAGAGATGCGCGGGAGGCTGCCATGACCGGATTTCATACACTTAGGGCGCCTATGCGGGAGATATTTATCGGAAATGCGTCGCTTTTGATTTGCAGCCTGCTGTATCTTGCCTGGTGGGTTGTTACCTTTAAGCCTGGCTGCAGCGGCATGCGAAATGGGGCGTATTATCTCGCGGGCGCGTTTATAACAGGCATAGCGGCAATTATACTGATGTCTGCCGGTATTAACGCATTATCCTCGCAATCATCGGGAACGCCAGTGAGATACATTATCATTGCCGGGACGGTCTTGTATGCCGTCTTATTTATAATCACTAATAAAACGTTTCACCGCAGAACTACGTCTGAGCTGATAATCATCATTATCTGGGCTGTAATAGAGGTCTGCGCGATCACGGTACTCAACGGTACAGGCCGCTTAAGCTCCGGTCAAACCCTGTTATTGTCAGTTCTTGCGGGCCTTGCTACTGTCGTCGGTTTGATATGCTATGTCGCGTATTATCGTTTAAATGCTTTGGCTTCATATCTCATAGGCATGATTCCGCTAATAACTGATGTGGCTGTGATGGTTGTAGTTTTAGGAGTTATGGCATGGAAGGGATAATTATACCTATTTGCATCCAAATGCATCTGTTTTGGAGTTAATTATACATCGAGCGCGATTGATATCGGCATTTCTCATCGCACAACAGATAATCAAGCCCAAAAAACTAAATCCGGAAAGGCGGCGCAACCATGCAGCCATCATTAATATCGATGAAAACGCCTGTCTCAAAAGGAATCGTTTAATCCCGAAGGCTTGGCGGAAATTCCCTGAGTGTACTCGGAACATTTGAGCGACGCCCTGAAGCGCTTGCATCCTCGCTGACAACCGCCCTGGCGCATCCTATTTTGGAGCTTGACTATACAGCGAGCGGCGAAACGCTGATATGGTCATTTCGCACCTTGAAAGAAGATGATCAAGCTCCAAAACAGATACCTTTGACTGCCATTCGCCATACATCAACAATATGCGCGTCAGCCACGAGATTTATCTCGAGACCCGAGAAAGACTGCATCGGACAAAATGAAAGCGATGGTTCTCCACCAGATAAGGAGCTGATTTGCATACTAAATTTCCTATTTTGGATCCTGTTAATAAAGCGTATAATCAGGATCCAAGATAGGTACATTTGACAGCAAATCAGTAGAGCTAATAACAGTCGATACAAAAGCATGGGAATATATTGAATCATGAGAGATATGATATATAATGATCTCAAGGCGGCGGTCTAAGCTGGGGCAGGTTGCCAACGCGCGCGTATATGCTTATAATCTATATATTTCCCGCAGCAAAGAGATGAAAAGAATTTGCCGCAGCTGGCGAATCGTGGATATTTAAAACATAAATAAACAAAGAGGATGAAGAAGTTGAAGAAAGTTAAGGCGTGAGCAGAGAAGCCTAGGCCGCAAAATATGAAGGCGAAAAGAAAAGAAAGGAGAAGCCAGCTAAAAAATCTGCAATATAGAAAAGAATGTACTTAGAGTGCGTGCTTTCAAGGAGAAGGCGTGGGCATATCAGATATGCGGCCGATGTTTTGGTGAGGCCAAGCCAAAATACACAGCCATTGAGGATTCGAATGCATCCGGAATGATGAAAAACGGGCGTTTGCCTGAAGCGTTTGCCGGACGGAGCTTCCACTATTTCCGCGGATGGCTTGGATGCATGCGCGGCGGCCTTGGAAGGGTCTGCGGGTTACGCATGGATTCCATCCCAAGCGGCAAAGCCCGCCGCGCCTGCGCAGAAGCGGATTTAAAGCTGAAAGGCTGAGTCTGCGCCTTTGGCGGCGGCAATCGGGCGGACGGGGATTCAAGAGCCGCCATAAGCCTTGAGGGATGCGCTCAATTTAAAGCCGCCTGAAAATGAATCAAGCCGCAGGCCGGCGCGGGAATCTGCGCTTGTGGGACTATGCATCATACTGCGGCAGCAAGGCAGGGCGCATTGAATCAGGAAAACTCTAAATACATATATTTCTACGTGTTTTAGTTAGCAATTTAACTGATTTGAAAACATACCTATTTTCCATACAGACTGCCGCACTTGCATTCCTGCTCTTAGCGGCGTCGATAGCGTTGCCCTACACTGTTTGGTGCTACCGCAAATACGGCGCGGTGTCGCCGCTTCGCACAGCTATACTTTTAGCTTTGCATTTTATATGGAGTGCGCCTATTTTATGTGCATACTCCCGCTTCCCGACCCTGCGAAAGTTGCGAAGCAAACAGGAAGTATAGTTCAGCTTATCCCGCTCGCTTTTGCCAGAGATTTTCTCAAAAGCTCGGGGTTTGAGCTAACAGCTCCCGGCACTTGGCTCCCTGCGATAAAGAGCTCTTATGTGTTCGTGCCGCTGTTTAACGTGATTTTGACCGTGCCTTTCGGAGTGTATCTCGGCTACTACTTTAAGCAGAGCCTGAAAAGAGCGCTTGTGTACTCGCTTGCACTCTCGCTTTTTTACGAAATAACGCAACTCACAGGATTGTACGGCATATATCCGCGTCCATACCGCCTGTTTGACGTTGACGATTTGCTTCTGAACACTCTGGGAGGCGTTGCGGGCTATCTGCTGTACGCTCGATTTAGGAGATTATTGCCTTCTAAAGAACGCATTGATAAAGCCGATGAGAAAGACAGCGTACGGGTCAGCCTGTTAAGGCGGTTCGTTGCTTTTATGGTGGATTATATTCCCATGTCGTTTCTCGGAGCGCTACTCATTTTGCTAACGAAACTCCCGCGAGCAACAACCGACATCTTAGCGTTATTTGCGTATTATCTGTTAGCTTCGCTTCTGACAGGAGGCGCTACACTCGGCAAACGCCTTGTTCGGATAAAGCTTGAGCCAAATAAGCGCAGCGCGGTGACTCTCAGATACTTGCTGAGAAATGCCGGAATCGCAACTCTGTGGCTTTCGTCCTATTGGTCGGGAATTATATATGACGATCGCCAGTTCATACCCGCGCTGATAACTGAGGCCGTGATACTTTTCAGCTTAGCAGATTTGATATTTTCGTTCAGGCGCGACGGCAGACTGTGGTACGAGCGGCTCACCAAAACTAAAAACATCAGCACTTGGAGTACTGAGCCTTGCAATAGCAACAAAAGGCTGAGATGCTTAGACGATGAGAAAACAAAGACTAAACGCGCTGATACTTGCCGCAAATAGTCGAAACTGCTTTACGGTTCAATCGTTATATGCAGAGTGCGAAATGCCGATATAAATCGCTCCTTGAAAGTGGACAGTCAAGCTTCAAATAGGCGCATTTGAAGGCAACAGTAAATATTGAGTACACTGTTGAAAAGGCGCCCGGCAATATACTCCGCTCTGGAGCGATAGAGAAAATCGTAACGGCGCGAATTGCAAAATGCGCAGTCAAACGATGAAAAGGCGGTGATTCTATGCCAAGCACAATTCTAATCGTTGAGGATGACGCGATAATTGCATCGGGGCTTAGCTATGCTCTCGAACAGGAGGGCTACGCCGTTACTCGGTGCGCAAGTGTACGCAATGCGCGTCGCATTGCCATAGGCGCACGATTTGACCTTGCGCTGCTTGATATGCAGCTGCCTGACGGAACCGGGTTTGATGTGTGCGAAACGCTCAAAGGCGCGGCTATCATCTTTTTGACGGTGGTTGATGACGAGGGAAATATCGTCAAGGCATTTGAAAGCGGCGCGGACGACTACATTACAAAGCCGTTTCGCTTGCGTGAATTGCTTGCGAGGGTGAAACGCACATTGAATGCCAGAAATGGCGGGCAACTGCCACCTGCGCTGACCCTCGGCGGCGTGAGCATTGACGCGGCGGCGGGTAAAGCGTATATCGGCGATGCAATGCTTGACCTTACAGCGCTTGAATATCGCCTCCTCTTGGTTTTCGCGTCTAACAAAGGGAGAATTTTGCAACGTTCGCAAATTTTACAGAGCATATGGGATGCTGCGGGCAGCTTCGTCGAGGATAACACGCTGACAGTATATATCAAGCGTCTGCGCGTAAAACTCGGCGCTGCGGCAAATATCGAAACGGTGCGCGGAATGGGGTATAGAGCGGAATGATTATTTCAAAGAAAGAAATCGAGAGATTATCCGCTGATGTCCGCAAGATAATTGACGGACAGGAGATCGACCTGCGCGACAACCGAGAGGGCGTTTGGAGTATCCTGAAAAACGACATATATACCCTTGCTTCGCTTAAAAGCGAGCAAGTGGACGCTCTTGGACGCGAGCGCGATATGCTCAAAGATACCCTTGCAGATATATCGCACCAGATTAAGACGCCACTTACGTCAATGGGCATAATGGCTGACCTTATCGAAAACGCTCCGTCCGAAAAACAATCCGAGTTCATCGCTAACATTCGGCAAAGCCTTGACCGCACGGAATGGCTCGTCTCTACTCTTTTAAGAATGGCGAAACTCGAAGCTGGTGCGATAGAGTTTTCGCGGGCTCCGATAAGCTCCGCCGCTCTTATTGGACTTGCGGCCGAGCCGCTTCAAACTCTGCTTGATATGAAGAATCAGAGAATCGTAGCCGACGGCGAAGCGAACCTGCTTTGTGACAGCCGCTGGACAGCCGAGGCGCTTTCGAACGTGTTAAAAAACGCTTCCGAACATTCTCCCTATAATTCCGCGCTTTATATTCAAGCTGGAGCGAACCCGATGTGCTCTTGGATTAGCGTCAAAGACAGCGGATCAGGACTCGCCAAGGCAGAAATCGCGAGCCTGTTCAAACGCTTTCAAGGTTCGCGAGCCGATATAGGCTATGGCATCGGGCTGCCGCTTGCACTCGCGATAATGCGCAGCCAGAATGGCGACATTGAAGTTGACGCTGGCGGCGCAGGGGTTGACGCCAGAGGCGTTGAAGTTGACGCCAGAGGCGTTGATAGCGGCGCGACATTCACGCTAAAATTCTTTAAGTGACTGTACTGTCACCATTTTCATTAAAAAAGTCACTGTAAAGTCACATTGGATTGCTATGATGAGGCTGAACAAACTATGGGAGGGCAAGCCAATGGTGATTTTACAAGTCAAGGAACTGACCAAAACATACGGCAAGAGCGACACTGCCGTGACCGCTTTGGACAATGTATCGTTCGCCGTGGAGAAAGGCGAGTTTTTGGCAATCGTTGGAGCGTCGGGGTCGGGAAAGTCAACGCTTATGCACCTGATCGGAGGCGTTGACCGCCCGACTTCGGGTAGCGTCACGATTGAAGGCAACGAGATAAGCAAGCTGAATGAAAGCGAAATGGCGATTTTTCGCCGCCGCAATATCGGAATCGTATATCAGTTTTACAATCTCATCCCAACGCTCACCGCCGAAGAAAACATCAGCTTGCCTCGTCTTTTAGACAATCGCAAGCCGGACGAAGCAAAACTGCGGACAATTCTCGAAACTATAGGGCTTGCCGATAGAGCGAAACACTTACCAAACGAGCTTTCTGGAGGACAGCAGCAACGCGTTTCCATCGGGCGCGCGCTTATCAACGACCCTGCCGTTATCCTCGCCGACGAACCGACGGGCAACCTCGACAGCAAATCAAGCTGCGAGATTATAGACCTCTTGAAACTGTCAAACAAAAAATACGGTCGAACGCTGATTGTCATAACTCATGATGAAAATATCGCGCTTCAAGCTGACCGCATCATAACTATCAGCGACGGCAAAATCATCCGTGAGGAGGTGGTACGCGCATGAAACTGACAGGCAAGCTCGCTCTCAGTCAACTGAAAATCAACCGTTCGCGTACGGCGTGGACGCTGACTGGAATTGTTCTCTCGACGGCTTTGATAACGGCTGTGTGCAGTTTTGAGGCAAGCGGCAATGCGCTGATCTTGGATTTATTTGGGGAGGGTTACGGTGGTTCTGCAGAAACTCTCGCCGCTTTGCTTCTCATTCCTGCAGGTATAATAGTCGCGATAATTATCGCTATGTCCGTAGTTGCAATCTCAAACGCGTTCCGCGCAAGCGCGGGCGAGCGTACGGCGCAGTTTGGCATGCTAAAAAGCGTGGGAGCTACAAAACAGCAGATTATTTCTTCCGTTATGTATGAAAGCGCATTCCTTTCGGCGGCGGGAATTCCGATAGGGCTTGCAATCGGGCTGATTTTAGCCTTCGCTGGCGTTCAGATAGCAAATTACTTCTTTGGCGAGCTGAACAGCCTCATCCATATGATGTTGAACGAAATAACAATCGCTCTTGATTTTGTAATTGCGTGGCAAGCATTAATCGCAGCCGCTTTCATTTCATTCGCCGCAGTGTTGCTTTCGGCCTGGCTTCCCGCCCGCAAGGCGGCAAAAATCACCGCGATTGCAAGTATTCGCGGAACGGACGAAGTTGAAATTAAGCGTGGCAGCGTAAAAACATCAAGACTTACGCAAAAGATATTCGGGTTAGAGGGTGCGCTTGCCGCGAAAAATATGAAGCGCAGCAAGCGCAATTTCCGCGCAAGCGTCGCTTCGCTAACTGTCAGCGTTATTTTGTTTATTACCTTGAGTTCGCTCAGCGAACAGGCGCGGATGGTAGAAAATTTGTTGATGCCCGACATTGACGCAACTGTTATAGTTGATTACACATCCCTGCGCGACAGCTTTGTCAACGAATCCACTGGCAGAACTGAAACCGTCGTTTCCGCTCCCATAGACAGTGAAGTTGCCAATGCAATAGCGGAAAGGCTACGTGAATATAAGGGCACAGTAATAATGGGAGCAGGCGATGATATGGAAACGTATATCTCCATTGTTCCTAATGAGGCAATCTCATCGCAAATGCTGGAAGCGTATTTCAATGATGAGGAACGGGACGAGCGAGAAGTCTCAACTGAAATTTTGACCTTAGATCTGGAAAGCTACGCCGCGCTTTGCGAACGCGCAGGCGTTCCCCTTGGCTCAAACATTCTCATCAACCATTACAGCTATATTGATAATGGCGCTGAAGTGGCTTTTACGCCGTTTTTACTTGAGGGGGAAAATATTCGCTTAGTCAAAGCGGACGGTTCTGCAAGTGAACTCACTGTGCACGGCGCATTGACGCAAGAGGATGTACCGAACGAGCTTTTTCCCTTCAACACGCAGACAGTCCGTTTGATTGTTCCGCAAGGGCAAATGCGAAACTATATTTGGTACGCGAATCCCGCCGACATTGACGGGTTTAAGGAATACGCAAACGCAGTTATGGATGAGATATTTCCGCGAGGCTCGGAAGCCGGCTATATGGAACTCGGATTTAGCACCCGCGTATACACGCTTCAAGACTATATGAAAGTTATGAATATTCCCATTGGCTTGGCGATGGTTTTTATCTATAGCTTTGTGGCGTTGCTGTCCTTAATCGGACTTACCGACGTAATAAGCACAATTTCCGCGAATGTGCGCATGCGTTCACGAGAGTTTGCGGTACTGCGCAGTGTAGGTATGACCTACGGCGGAATAAAGCGCATGCTGAATTTTGAGAGCGTTATCTGTACCGCCAATTCCTTGATTATTGGACTGCCGCTTGCAGTCGCGCTGACTTATTTGATAAATCTGCCTATTCGTTCAACATTTCCAATTCCATATCAGTTTCCGTGGCTTGCCTGCGCATGTTGCATATTCGCAGTGTTCGCCGTGACGTGGGTCGCGATGCGCCACTGCGCGAGTTGGCTGCGCTGCGAGGGCGTTATAGGCGCGATCCTGACTGAGGGCGGCATATGAAGCTGGCGGCAGATCTCTCTGGGACGCAGATAAAACGGAACTGTTCCGACAGTTTATTACATTATTTACCAGTCAAAAGAGCATGAAATCCTTGCTGAAAAGTTCAAAAGTTAACTCGAATATACATTTAAAAATGTAAAACTTATAAATCAACATTTATAATCTTATAGATGATATATATGTTTTCCTCATTTTATGAATTTATAATTAAAATG
>JAISZB010000101.1 GCA_031269465.1 Clostridiales bacterium
ACCGGCCGCAAAAAACTCAAGCCTTTAGAGAAGCGCAAAACAATATTGACGGAAAGGAGCATGCGGCTTCCTCCCCATGCCTAAAGGCGGGGGTATCCGCCGCATAACAACTCTGATGAACAGCACGTTTTTGTATTCGTACCAATAATCTCCCCCAGCATAAGTTGAGCCCTTGTCGTTGTCCAGGTTCGGCGGGTTGTAATGACCGAGGTAATTGGCGCTGTTGTCATGGTTGCCGACAGTTTGCGCCACCGGCAGCCCTAAAAGTTGCACAGGGCTCAAGCAGCCGCTCTAGTGGTCTTCATTGTCTGCGGCTTCAACTTGATCTCCCGCGCTGACAATGAAGCGGATATCGTTCCACGTACCCAGCGATTTGGCAATTGCACCCTGCCATCCGGCTGTATCGTTCGCTGCGCTTCCGCTTGAGCCTATTTGCGGATCTCCCACAAGCAGGAAGCTGTATTGAGACTCGGAAGGGGCGGTTTCAAAGGTATAAGGACCAGCCTCAACATCGCCGTTTTTTACCGTATAGCTGTAAGTTTCGCCAGGATGCAAGCCGGTTGCAACCGCTTTATTTGTTAAAAACCCGTCTCGCCTTGAAAGTGAAGCCGCAACAGCTTGAAACTGCGAGGACTCTCCATCAGCATCTGCAATTGTCAGCACCCCTGCCTGAGGTACATTGCTCAGCCATGTGAAGTTAAGGCTCGTTTCATCAGAGCCGGGTTGAAACGTAAGATCTTGGATGGATGGAGATTCATCAGATGCTATATAGTCACCGGAGAGGGTAAACTCAATAACATTTAAGTATATATCAGAGCTGGAAGCGCGATCTTGATGCAATTCTACAGCTATGGTATTTATACCTGTCCTAAAGCAATCCGCTGGGAATAGCTATGCCATCGCTGGCTTCCAGATAATCTCCCGGCGCTGTTGCGACCCCATATGCTAAGTTCTGGCTATAGCCCTCGACTGGCGTATTGAAGCGTCCAATTTCAGTTTTATTTATGTAAATGACAACCGCATCGTCATAGCGAAGCGTGTACCGGGCGGAATTGACCCAAGAAGCATCCTCCAATTCAAAGTTATACCTGAAAAAATAAGTTTGAACGCGATCTGAGGAATTATATATGTTTCCGTTTAAAGGTGTAAAGTCACCCCATGCCTCAGGAGCGGTTGCATTTTTATAGCCAAAGGGGCCATTAGCGCTATTCCAGGAGCTGTCATCCACGCCAATGTCCAGTGTTGTTCCAGCCAGCGCATTAAGGGCTGGATCGGAATATGGAGAAGTTGGAAGAGACCATGCATACCGATAGGCATTCAGCGCATCAGCGTACCCCATAGAATTGCCTATCTGATACAATGGCGTCTCAATAAAAGGATCTGTATTCTCATCCAAATATAGCCAAGGAGTGCTTGACTCTATTATTGTTCTTTCATACTCGTCTTTAGGCACTGGCTCCGGCTCTGGTTCTGGCTCTGGATGCTGTCCGTCGGTTTTGCCGCTGTACGGCATGTATCCGCCATCGAGATACCGCTTAAAATTCAAGTCGTTTTCAGAGTCTTCTTCCTTATTAAAACCGAATCTTTCAAAATCTGATGAATCATCGTTATAGCCGACCCTAACTGAAACCGACTGCTTTGAGGTTGAATTCATCGCCCAATTGCCAGGCGTCAATGAAGTTGCGTCGCCTTCGCCATAGCCGTCAACGATTTCACCTAAGTAATATTGGTTCATTCATTATTTGGCAAGGTGGCAGGCAAATCATAATAAATTGAAATGAGACAAATTGAAGGGAGAAGTCAGCAATGCAAATTGAAAGGATACTGAAAAAGGTTGTTTCGCTTTTGCTTGTTTTGGCGATATCAGTGCTAGGTTCTGGGTTGGCGGCGCCCGCCTATGCGGCAGATCCGCCAGATCATGTCTTGATTTCGCAGAAAAGCGGGATCAAGAATACAAGCGACACCATATCCCACAACTTCATCGAGTTGTACAATCCTACGGGCCAGAATGCAGTCATGGATGGCTGGAGCCTTGAATATGGCGGGGGCACAAGCGGTGCCATTGACTTAAGCGGATATTCAATCCCCGCGCACGGCTATTTTTTTCATCAAAGGCAAGAGCGACTATGCTGAAGGGCCTTTCATGAAGCTCATTTTCACGTCGGATGGCAGCGACTGTGATCTTTACCTGCCGGATCTCGAACTGGACAATAAAAACTGTTCGCTGACGTTATTTAACTTAGGCTTGCTGGCGATATATAAAGCAAAATCCAGCGTATCTCCAGATTTTGCGGCTTTTTCATTTCCTTTATTGCGGGCGCTTCCGAGCAATGCGCTCAACCCCGATGTAATTGGAACGGCTGCAATCACAGATAAACTGCCGGCTATGCTATGAGCCGCCTCCACCGCTACATAATCCGAACTCATGAACTGATCGAACTGCGTTCCATATGAAGCAAGCACCAGAAGAGTTGTCAGCGAGCTTCCCACAAACGCTAGAATCAGAGTTTGACACATTGTTCCTATCATATCTTGCCCTATAGCCATTCCAGAGCGAAACATCTCAATGAAAGTCAAGCTTGGCTGCAACCTTTTCATCTCTCAGAGGGACGATGCAATTGAAAGCGTAATATCCATAACTGCTCCGAGGGAAGAAATCATGACCCCGACAAAAAGAACCTGTCCGAGCTTCATTCCAGTATTGCGTGATACCATAATCAGCTCCTCCGCTCCTTCCACATTGTAACCTGAAAGATTCAGGAGTGCTGATATGAGAAAGAAGAATCCAGCGGCAAGAACCTCCCCCGCAATAGTCGCGGCCATGGCGGCAACTGTTTTACGGCTTAAGCCGTTCAGCAGAAAAAGTGATGATGATGCTATCGCTATAATGGTGATGATTGACATGGCAATGGGAGAATACCCGCGATATATAGAAGGATGCAAGAAACCGAGGATGAAGAGCAGCGAAATGCCCAGCCCCAAGACGCTGCGCAATCCTTTCAGACTTCCCATTGCAATAATGAAAGCAATAAGAAGCGCAGATGAAGCAATCAACCCCGGTGTCCTGTCATAGTTGTATACAGTGTAATATGGCGCAACGTCTTTCGGACGATCCGCCTTTATAATTACTGAATGTCCTGATCTGACGCGTATATTATGAGTTGTAGACAGATTATTCTCAATCTTAATCGCCTTGCCCTTAAGCGGACCATCCTTCAGTTCAACGATGATTGTCTGAACGCCCAAACTCCAGCCGGGCATTCCTTCAGCAGATTCTACCCTCTCTTCCAGGACTTCTATTACAATGCCCTTTTCGTAAGTAATAGTATCGGCATTGTACATTTTATAGGTGTTATTTGAATATATATCCATTTTAGAGACAACCATAGAAAATATAGCGGCAACAACTAAAAGCGAAACAGCCAACTGAATATTTCTGAGGAAGTTAATCCGCTTTCTTTTAGCTTCATCCGAATTTTTTTTGTTAATGCGATCTCCTCCTTTTTTATAGCCCCAAGCATATTTAAATCCATCGCCTTTTAGCCTTGCCAGCCTGCATCAAGCCCTATCAGTTTTGGAACCTGATTATCCAACGGATAAGCAGACAGCCTACTCCATATTCTCTGCATTTAATGCTCGTTGGCATCTCTTTCATACTTTCCTTCACTTACTCATCGTTTTTGATGAGGGGAAAGTCATTCTCTCGCTCCCTGAAAGAGTCAGATGAAAAGCCTTTATCCATCCTCTGCCTTCCAAGCAAGAAGTTTACCTGCACATCCAGCATAACAGCGCAGTGTAAAATCCATTAGAGGGTTTTTGTAAAGACTGTGTATTGTTCAATTGAATCTAGTGAAACCTTTGATGTTATACTGATTTGCATTGAAACTGCTATATTTGAGCTTGATTGCATAGCTTCATAATGGATAATCAAGCTCCACTCATATAAAATTACCTTTTTTTGATTATACTGCGAGTGCAAAATGCCGATATCGACATTTTGCAACGTTCAATGGATAATCACTCTCCAAAAAAAGAACATTCGATGAAAAGCGAAATATATGCATTTGCTAGCGAATAACTGCAGGAAAATGCAAACCTAATCTGCAATGTATTCCATCTCATTGCTCTTTATGTTCATCTCTTTGACGTCTAAAGATCTGATGGCAAAAAGGCCAGTATCCAGTGAATAGTATAATCTGGCCTCTTTATCGACTCTAGCCATACTGCTTTTCATATAAAATTACCTTTTTTGGAGCTTGATTATACAGCGAGTGCAAAATGCCGATATCGGCATTTCTCACCATTCAATGAAAAACACGCTCCAAAAAAGGAACATTTGATTAAAAGCGGTATATTCAAATGAACCATAGTTTTAAGCTATACTACAACATAAATTAAAAGTGTTACCCTCTGGCTATTTCAATATGCTATGATTTAAAAACAAGTATTCTTGAAAAATATGCTGGAGGATTCTTAATATGAGCAAGAAGTTTCAATTAGTCGGCAGCTTGCTAAGACCAGAGAATTTACTGCGCTACAAAAGGCAGATTGAGCTCAGCGACAGCATCGCGTATCCTTTTTACAATGATTTTGAAGGATACGAAGAATGCGAGTTGGAAGCAACTAAAGATGTCGTGGGCAATGAGATCAGTCATGGCGTCGAAATCATCACAGACGGCGAGTACTCCAAGTCCATGTGGCATTTGGATTTTGTTTGGGGATTAAAAGGCATAGACAGATACATTGCCGATCACGGATATTTTTTCCGCGACAGGGATGAAACATTGAAATACGAGACAAGAAAAGACATAGGCTTGAGAATTTCCGGAGAACTCAGCGGAAAGAACCATCACTTCATCAAAATTTACAAAAGGCTGAAAAACATAGCTGGCGATAGGGACACAAAGCTCTGCGCACCTTCTCCGTCGCATATCTTCGGAGAGCTTTCTTGGTCTGATAACATCGGAGGAACGGATTCAGTATACGCTTCACAGCAGGAGCTGAAGATCGGATTGATTCGGGCCTACAAGGAATTCGTGGAGGACTACGCCTCAGCAGGCGGAAAGATTCTGCAATTTGACGATTGCTTATGGGAAATCTTTGCGGATGACAATCCAAACTCTCCTTATACCGGAGAGAACATCAAACAAGAAGAAGTTAAGGCTTTAGCCTCCGAATTCATCAACATCAACAATGACGTAATCGATTTCGGCCACAGTCTCGGGCTTAAAATGTGGACGCACAACTGCCGCGGCAACTATGACTCCAGAAATATGGGAGGGGGCTCGTACATCAAAATTGCCGAGCTTTTCTTAAGGCAGCTGAAATACGACCGATTCTTTTTAGAATGGGACGACGATCGAGCCGGATCGCTAAATGCGCTTGCTGTGTTCAAGGATAGGCCTGAAGTAGAAATAGTGCTTGGTTTGCTTTCAAGCAAAACAAGCTGCTTGGATGATGAATCACGCGTCGTCAGCCTTCTTGACGAAGCCTCAAAAATCATTGGCAAAAACCGGCTTTTTCTTTCGCATCAGTGCGGTTTTGCGTCTTGCGACGGAGGAAACGATCTGACTGAAACCGAACAGTGGGCAAAGATAAATCAAGGGCAGAGAATCGCCCTGCAGTATTGGGGAGAGTAAGAAACGCTGAATTCGGTTATTTGATTGCGCATCAGCATATCCTTTGCAACATGCTCCCTTCTCCGCCTAAATATACTGCCTTCAAGAGTTGAAAAGCCGATGGAAACCGCGAAATCAGACACGTACTTCATCGCAGAGCGAATGAAGCGCTACATCGACGATCACCTGCAAGAACCCATTATCGAGAGCTTGCGGGCGCTACAGGCTACTCTCAGAATCACGCAGCGCTGATATTCAAAGAGCGCCAAACGGCCTTTTGAGTCGGCGATCTGGCTGATGCTGTACTGCAAGCCTCTGATTGACCGTCGAAAAACAGCATACGCTCGCCTCAATGGCAATCAGAAATTCGTTCGCCGTTTCCCCTGCGAGCACTCAAGCACCCCAGGGTTGCGCGGCGGCAATTGGCCAGCTCGGGGGAGTGAAAATTTCGGCGACTAAGAACATTGGTCCGCTGGCCCGGTTTGATGATGGCAAACCTGATTTCCTGGGAAGGCTGCGGCGGTCGCTCAAGGAAGAAAACCCAATTATTCCTGAATTGGTGGAGTATTCCGCAACGGCTCCCAAGAAAAAGCTGGCGGCCATTCAGATTGACCTACCAAATGCCCTTCGGCGAGGGCTTCGCAAGCTGAGGAATGAAAATGTTGGAAATCGCGCAGAATCCATATATGAAAAGGGCCGCTGCGAAGAAAGCCTCGAAGCGGTTCTTTCTGATTTCCGCGGCAGGCCTGCAAACATGGCGGCATGGCGAATTCAATGCAACCGTGGAGATGGCGTTCAAATTAAGACTTAAAATAAATTATTCATAAAAATCAATTCTCAAAAACTACAAACCCATAATAAATTAAGGATCCGCAGCATCGCATGCATGCAGCCCTCCGGATTCCTTAGAGCAGCCTGCTTGACAGGTTTTCCGTCATCCAATGCGGAGCCGGTGAACCCGCCAAAAGGCTTGATTCCACGCCATTTCGGAGGTTTTGCATTCTTTGCGGGTGAAAATGCCCGATTTTCGAACCCGGCACCGGGAATCTGGATCAACGCAGCCCGCAAGGGACGGCGCGCCAATCGGGGCTACGGCCTCAGCATTTTCTTGATATTTGCGTAAAACCAGGCTTGTTGACGCTAGTAATTAAGATTTGGGTATTGTGCATTCAATTTAAAAAATATATGAATTATACGATTAAATTGCAATTTGTGCAGGATTTAGGATGTGGAGATACTGATGAGCGAGTCTTCTTATGCATTTTCGTAGAAGAGAGTAGGCATTTAAGCTGTTATCACTTGTTTTGCGCTTTTCTGCAGCTAAATTTCTCCCCCTTGCTATGGCTATTAGAATATGCAAATAAGTACCATGGGCTCCTGAACTCAAAGCACTTTTCAGCGTGGAGAAGATTTACAACGTATAAATATTCAGATGCTGAAAAAAATAAAGATGAGGAGTTGAAAACCATGGACACGAGCATTAGAACCAATTTATACGTTGACAGCCGCTACTTCACGCCAGCGGAGCCCAAAATTAAGAATGACGAGCGGACTGGAGCGGCTAAAATAGAATTCCCTGAGCTTCAAGCAAATGCTGTCAGAAATGCGTTGCCTCTAAAAGCAACTGAAATGCTATTAAATAGCGCAGGAGCAAGAATGCAGCCTGAGCTTTCAGCGCAAACAAGCGATGGAGAATGGGATAGATCCGCAGTAGCCAGATTTCTGGATCACATGTCCAAAACTACCGGCGCTACGCTTGACGCATCTTCAATGCTTCACACTTTCGATTTTAACGGAGACGGAATGCTAAGCCCTTCTGAACAATCAGCCCTCATTGAATCGCTTTCATCTGATGAAAAAGGAGAGAACTCGCTGGAAGAAGCGTCCTCTAGAGAAAAAGCGGTTGAAGAGAAGTCTAGGGAAGATGATGCTAGTAGTCTTAGAAACAGCATGCAGCAGGCAATAAGCTATTATGAGAGCCTGTTCCTGTTCGAAGATGCCACTGAAGAAACTGTTTTATTCGGAGCTTAGACAGAATATCGACAGCAAGCACACAAAGCCCCTGAAGCGGTTTTCCGCTTCAGGGGCTTTTGTCACCGTCTTCTATTTGAAAGAAGTATGAATCTGGCAAGATTAGAAATCGCTGTAAGCGCTGCGGCTACATATGTCAGAGCAGCCGCGCTTAGGACTTTTTTGGCTGGCCCCAACTCATCCTCTGTAAGATAGTGGTATTCTCCCAGCAACTCTATCGCTCTGTTCGAAGCATTAAACTCAACTGGAAGCGTAACAAGCTGAAAAAGAACTGTCAAAGAAAACAGCAGTATTCCAATGTTTATCATTAGCATGCCAATCGATCCTGTCCCTGAGGAAAGAATGAATCCCAGAAAAATGAGAGGAAACGCCAGCTTGGATCCGATGTTTGCGGCCGGAACTATTGTATTTCTGATTTCAAGCGGAGCATAGCCTTTGTCATGCTGTATAGCATGCCCTGTCTCATGTGCGGCTATGCCTACAGCCGAAAGAGAAACGCTGTTGTAAACCCCTTCTGAGAGCCTCAGGACTTTATCCCTGGGATCATAATGATCTGTCAGATTTCCAGCAATAGGCTCCACTCTGACGTCGCGGATGTTGGACGTTAAAAGAAGCTGCCTTGCGACATCCGCTCCCGTATAGCCTTTCTTGTTTCTTACGCCGCTGAATTTCCGGTAGGTGCTGCTTACTTTATGCTGGGCATAAATAGCAAGGATTATTGCAGGCAGCACCAAAAGATACGTGGTGTCAAAATACATTCAATCATCCCCCTTGCGTCCGCAAGAGCCTATACTTGCCGCGAAAAGCGCTACTTAACCTTGCTCTGGCAGTATGGCCGCTTAGGCGAAACTTGATATGCACAAATGAGTCCATTTTAGCGCCTGCAACCTCTAAATTAAGAGGGGCTGGCAAGCGCCGCTAAGCCTGCGCATTTAATTGCGTAAAGGCATGCGCAGGCTAATATGCTGACACGAACTGGAAAGCTTCGATTTCGAAGCCGGACTATATTCCGATTTGCAGTCAAATGGCACCTAATTGAGCTGGACTATCAAATGAGGCGCTTTACAATCAAGCCAAAATATAAACTTTCAGGTGCAATGCTTCAACGAATTGTCAGGCCTCAAAATCGGCTCGTTTGAATCGGCATCAATATAAAGCGCATCCCAATCTCTCGCGCCCTGAAACCGAATTCATGCAATTGCACACATATATACGCGCCAAGCCCGCATTTTGTATGAAGCGTAAATGAGGAAAGCAACCGAATAGCGGCGTCAAGCAATTGAGCGTCTTAATAACCGTTTGCAACCAAATTTACTGTTATACCGATTTTCATCAATTGTTCCTTTTTTTGACTGTCCATTGGGTGGTGCGAAATGACGATATCGGCATTTTGCACTCGCTGTATAATCAAGCTCCAAAAAAGGAATATTTGATGAAAAGCGGTATATCAGTATCATTAGATCCTAATCAAATCTAGTTCCAGGCTTCATAGGGTGCCCTCTCAAATAGTCGGCTGAAGGCATTATTTTTCCTCCTTTAGCCTGCACCGTCTCAAGAAGCGCCGAGCCATCCTTCACTCTAATGAGAATTCCTTCCTTGCCTGCCTCTATAATTTCTCCAGGCTTAAAATTTTTATACTTTTCAAAAGCGCTCTCAATCTCTTTAGCCTTCCAAATTTTCATCATTGAGCCTTCATAGAAAGTATATGCTCCAGGAGAAGGATTAAGGCCCCTTATTAGGCAGACGATTTCCCTTCCGGTTTTACTCCAATCCAAGCGTCCTGTTTGAGCTGATATCATGGGGGCGTAAGAGCTTCCCTCAGAAGATTGCGGTTTTCGAAAAGAAATCTTCGCCTCTATGTCTTCCAAAACTTCAATCAAGGCTTCCGCCCCCAGCTCCGCCAGGCGCGAATAAAGCTCGCCGCACGTTTCTTCCGGATGAATCGGAACCCGCCTCTGAAGAATCATATCTCCCGTATCAATCCCCGCGTCCATCTGCATTATCGTTACTCCTGATTCATTCTCTCCATTTATAAGAGCCCAGTTTATGGGCGCGGCTCCTCTATATTTTGGAAGAAGAGAAGCATGCACATTTATACAGCCATATTTCGGATAATAGAGAATCGTTTTCGGAAGTATTTGACCGTATGCGGCAACTAAAATGACATCGGGCCGCAAGCTTTGTATAAGCTCTATATTTTCTGGAGCTCGGAGCTTTTCTGGCTGAAGCACAGGAGTGCCATGCTCTATTGCAAGCTCTTTTACCGGGGAGTTTTTTATTTTTTTCCCTCTGCCCGCAGGCTTATCCGGTTGAGTCAAAACCGCCAGGACTTCATGCCTTTTATAGACAGCCTCAAGAACCTTTGCTGCGAACTCCGGAGTTCCCATGAAAACCGCCTTCATAGCGCCTCGCTCTCATCGCATTGCTCCTGCTCATCCTGCGCGTCTTCTGTTCTGACATGGACATCATACATTTCCAAAGCTTTCGTAGGATACAAAATTCCGTCTAAATGATCCAATTCATGGCATAAAGCCACCGCCATGATTTCTTCTCCTTCTACTGTATAAGTGTTCCCGTCTCTGTCCATGGCAGACACCTTTACATACTCCGGCCTCTCTACAATTCCATTCTTTCCTGGAACGGACAGGCATCCTTCAGGCTTTGCCTGCAATCCGCGCCGCTCCAGAATAACCGGGTTTATAAGCTCGTATCTCTCGTCCTCGTACTCAATGAGGACTATCCTCTTTAATACTCCAACTTGGGGCGCTGCTATTCCAAGGCCTTGGGCGGCTACCATCGTATCATGCATATCGTCGAGAAGCTGCTTTATTCTACCATCGATAGCCTTAACTGGCTTGGAGACTTTCTGCAAGAGCGGATCCCCTATGACTCGTATTTCGCGTAGCGCCATATATATCACCTGCCGTTAAAAGTAATGTATGCCGTTTGGCAATGTTCAATCCATCACGTTGGGATCCAGCGCGAAATTTTGATAGATGTCGGACAAATTAAGTCGCGCATTAAGCTTGTTCAGGCAGTAAAACGAAAAAGACTTCAGCTTCTCTTCATCCACTGCTTTTATCAGAATTTTCCATCTATATTTGTTTTTTATCTTCGAGACCTTAGCAGGGGCAGGTCCAAGAACTTCATACAATCCGTTTCTATTGTATGAAGCCATAATGTCCGACAGCTCATAAAGAGCGTCCATAAGCTGCTTTTCCTGAGAGCCTATAAACATTATGTAAAAAACATGAGTGTATGGAGGGTATGACATTTGCCGCCTTATCGAAATTTCATGCTGATAGAACGCCTCATAGTTCTGCTCCTTGGCATAGATAATGCTGTAATGCTCAGGTGTATAGGTCTGAATAAAGACTTTTCCCGGAAAATCGGCTCTTCCCGCACGCCCTGCCACCTGCGTAAGCAACTGGAACGTAGTTTCGCCAGAACGGAAATCTCCGTTATTCAAAGAAATGTCCGCAGCCATAACGCCGACAAGGGTGACATTCGGAAAATCTAGCCCCTTGGCTATCATCTGAGTGCCTATCAGAACCGATGCGCGTCCTTGCCTGAACTTATGCAAAAGATCCGCATGGCCGTTTTTGCCTGAAGTTGTATCCATATCCATCCGTATTATCTCTTCAGACGGAAGCAACCTTCGAGTTTCTTCTTCCACCTTCTGAGTTCCTATGCCGAATAGCTTTATGAACTTAGAGCCGCATGAAGGGCAGATATCAGGCTTTTTGAGAGTTTTGCCGCAGTAGTGGCAAATGAGCTTGTCCGTTGCTATATGATATGTGTAATTCACGCTGCAACTGTCGCATGACAGAACCATTCCGCACTTTCTGCAAGATACAAATGTGGAATGGCCCCTTCTGTTTAAAAAAAGTATGCTTTGCTTTCCCAGCCGAGCGTTCTCCTTCAAGGCTTCCTTAAGATCCTTGCCGAATATCGATCGATTCCCATCAGCCAGTTCCTTTCGCATGTCAACAATGTTTATCTCAGGAAGGGTCTGATTTATGCGGGTTTTCATGCCCACCAAGCTGATTTCGCCTTTTTCAGCTTGAAAGTAAGCCGACACGCTAGGCGTGGCTGAACCAAAGATTACTGCCGCCCCTGATAGCCTCGCCCTTTCAACTGCCACTTCCTTCGCGCAGTATTTAGGGGTCGTCTCTGATTTGTATGTATTTTCATGCTCCTCATCAACGATGATGGCGCCCAGCTTTCTAAACGGGGCGAACACTGCGGATCTCGGCCCTATCATGACTGACGCCTGCCCGTCTCTGGCCTTCTTCCACTGATCATAGCGTTCTGCGAGGCTGAGCCTGGAATGGGTGACCGTAACCTGATTTCCGAAGCGGCTTAGAAAAGTGTTCACAGTCTGAGGCGTCAATGAAATTTCAGGCACCAGCACTATAGCCTGGCGACCTTTTTTAAGGGTTTCTTCTATAACGCGCATGTACAGTTCAGTCTTTCCGCTGCCTGTCACCCCATGAAGAAGCACCGGCTTCGGATTTGGATGATTCATGCTCTCAAGAATCGCGGCAAGAGCGCTCTCCTGCTCTTGAGTAAGATCCGGAACCGGCAAGGCTTCTGCTTCAGTTCGATAGACGGAGTTCCTCCTTACCTCGATTTCTTCAATCAAAGCAAGGCCGTTCTTCTCCAAAGTCTTCAGCGTCGACATTGTTATGCCTGCGAGTTCCAACACATCGCTTGCCTGCATGCCTTCGCCTGATGGCAAAGCGTGTCCTGCCAAAACCCTAAGGGCCTTAGATCTCGGTGAATTGTCAAATTGAGCGGCATCCAAGGCGTCTTGCAGGGCGGGGCTTTCGGAGTTCATCCTGATAGTTTTTACTTTAAGGGTCATTTCCTTCATTTCAGAAAGATACTCTATCTCAACTGCGCCTTTCTTCTTAAGGGCCGCAAGCGAAGAAGCGCGCGAATCTTCAAAGCTGTTCATCAGCTCGCTCTTTAAAGCTGCGCCGTTTACGCCGCTAGCCAGAAGGTATTCGCAGATCTCCTTCTGCTTCAAAGGCAGTCCTGGGTCTATGGGGCCTTTAAGCCTTACCACCTCATCCACCTTCATGTGAATCCCTGCAGGAAGCAGGCACCTGATGCAATCCGCAAGCGTAGAATAGTACTTGTCGCGCATCCAGCGGGCAAGCTGCAGCATCTCGGAAGAAAGCAGGGGCTTTTCGTCAAGAACTTGCAACACGTCTTTTATCTTCTCAGCCTCAATGCCGCATTCGTCTGTCAAGCTGACTACATACGATTCATACCTCTTATTGCCTCCTCCAAAGGGAACTATGACGCGGCAGCCCGGCTTTACAAGATCTAGCAGGCCTTCAGGTATGCGGTAGTCAAATAGCCTATCCAGCTGCCTTTGCGGCAAAGGCACTGCCACCTGCGCATATAGCTCACTCATCATCAAAGTCGTCTTGCGGATACTCGTCTATGGCATCCGGGTCAGACTCTTCATCATCCATGTAAGCGTCGTCTTTATAGGCGGTGTCTTTGTAGTCGTCATCCTTGTAGTCATCATCCTTGTAGTCGGGTTCTTTGTAGCCGTCCTCATCATCTTCATCATCCATGCGGCGATCAAGGCGATCATAGTTGTCTTTGAAATCCTCCCTTAGGTCATCCTTTGAAACAGATGACATTCCTTTGAAGTACATGGATGCAGCTGTTTTCTCCGGCGGGTTTTCCAGCACCTCGGGATCTACCTTGATCAAGAGCTTGCCTTCCGCAAGCTCCCTGACGGCAATTGAGACCGCGCGATCCGTCGGGGCGTACGTGAGCGGATTGGCTCCGTCTATTATCTGCCGCGCGCGCTTGGCGGTGGCAAGGACTATAGTATAGCGGCTTGTTATCTGAGAATCAACTTTCATGTCGTTATTAAGCGATTCCATCAGTTCGGAATATGACGGCCTGAGCATATGGCATTACTCCTTAATGAAATGTTTTATGGCGCTGCGGTTGCGGCAAGGTTTGAGCGATTCGGCTTCGACAATCGTATATATCTGCTCCACAGCATTTAAGACCTCATCATTTATGACTAGATAATCATATTTTTCAATTAGCTTGATCTCTTCGTAAGCTCTTTTTAGCCTATCCTCTATGACGTCCGGATCCTCGGTATTCCTGTTTACAAGCCTCTTGTGAAGCTCTTCTATCGTTGGCGGCATGAGGAAAATCAACACAGAATCCTGAAATTTCTCACGCACCTGGAGCGCGCCGTTTACCTCTATCTCCAGCACGACCGCCTTGCCCTCATTTATCTGATCCTCGACATATTTGCGTGGAGTCCCATAGAAGTGGCCGCAGTATACAGCATGCTCCAGAAGCTCGTTGTTTTCCCTCATCTGCGCAAAATTCTCAGGAGTGCAGAAAAAATAGTCCCTTCCATCCATCTCCCCGTCCCTGGCTTGCCGAGTGGTCATAGAGATGGATAGCGCGTAATTTTTCTCCGGATCCAGCTTCTTCACAACTGTTCCTTTTCCAGATCCAGACGGCCCGGAAATAATTACAAGCATACCTTTCATCATTATGCGGCGCAGATTCCATACTGCCGCCAAACCGCTCTTGCGCCAATGTCCATGTATATACCGCTTTTCATCAGATCTTTCTTTTTTGGAGCTTGATTATCCATTGAGTAGTGCGAAATGCCGATATTGGCATTTTGCACTCGCTGTATAATCAAGCTCCAAAAAAGATAATTTTATATAAAAAGCAGTATAGCACGCGAATGCTTTCATGGCTCTTTGGCGGGGCTGGCGCCGCAAAGCGCGCATTTGGAAAAGCAAGCGCTTTGGCGGGGAAGCGCCATCTCCTTTCGATTTAGACGATATGTGTTTGCGGCTTGCCATTCGCAAGCCTTTTTTAGAGGGACGATTTCATTTTCTCCTGTCGGCCTTTGCGGCTGAAAGCCCTTGATTTAATGCGCTTGATTTGGAGCTTGACTGTCCACTTTCAATTTGCAGTCAATCTCCAAATCAGGAACTTTCATATGCAAATCAGTATAGTCGCCTATAAAAAAGGGATTCGAGCATAATCCCGATGCGCCTGTCAAATGTACCGATTTTGCAGCTCGCTTACCCTCTCTCACGCTGCATGGTCAAGTTGTGACTTTTGCACGGCCTTTTTGCTTGACTTTCGCATTATTCTGTTTGAAATTTTTTCTTTTGGAATCATTCATCTTCTTCGACTTTTTCAATATCGCTTTCCGCTGAGTCTTTGGAAACAATCCTGTTAGCGACTGTTTCAGGGTGGATGGATGAAAGCACGATGTAGCCGCAGTCAGTTATAATGACAGCTCTTGTCCGCCTGCCGTAGGTCGCGTCTATAAGCATGCCGCGCTCCCTCGCATCTTGAATGATGCGCTTTATCGGCGCGGACTCGTTGCTTACAAGGGCTACGATTCTATTGGCCATGACGATGTTTCCAAAGCCTATAGATATCAATTTGTACTGGCTCATATTCTCCGCTTTAAAATATGCCGCTAAAAGCGGCATGGGCGCCAAATTATCACCTAAAATACACTTTAATCTAAAATACACTTTAGTCTGAAATCCGCATGGGGAAAAGGCGCCAAGCGCTCCCTTCATTATATAATCAAGCGAGTTTCAATATATGCTGATTTTGAAAGTTCCAATTTTGAAGCGAGATTATTCATTGCACACTGGATGATCATGCTTTAAAAATCAGTACATATGACTGCAAATAGGTATAGCGAGTCTCACATAATGAACTCATTATTGTTGTTTTCCTTAGTTTTCCCATTTATTTCAAGTTACATTCCCCCAGCATAAAAACTTGCCGTTTGTCATTCTACATTTTGAACCTGCTCGCGGATCTTCTCCACCTCTGACTTAAGCTCAACCACATCTCTGGAAATAGATAGATCGCTGCACTTGGCACCGATTGTATTTACTTCGCGGTTTAGCTCCTGAACAAGAAAGTCCAGCTTTCTTCCAACAGCCCCGCCCTCTATGACGATGCTTTCAAGTTGCGACAAGTGGCTGTCCAAACGCGTCAGCTCCTCATCAATGCTTGTCTTGTCCGCCATAAGCAGGATTTCTGTAAGGAGCCGATTTTCATCAACTTCGCGTCCTAAAAGCGCCTCATCAACTTTAGCCCGAAGCTTTTGTTCATATTCGCGCGAAACCTGGGGGCTGCGAGCTTTTATGCTCGCTACGAGCCCCTTTATAGACTCGGTTTTCTCCATGATGTCTCTTTCAAGAGCGGCGCCTTCGACGCATCTCATCTGAGTGAAATGCTCAAGGGCATCTAGCAGAGCTTTTTCGAGGGTTTCCCAGATTTCCGCCAGGCTCCTTTCGTCGCCAACTCCTTTTTCAATTGATAGGACATCAGAAAGTCTGATTATGTCATCTAGTACGATTGCTTCCTGACGAAGCCCATACCTCTGCGCTATTATTTGAAACTGTTCGAAGTAAGCGTCTGCCAGCGCCGTATTCAGTGTAATTTTGATGTCATCCTTCGAGAGGGTCTCAAGGCTGACAAACAAATCGATTTTTCCTCGATGCACCCATTTTCCAATGAGGGTTCTAATCTGGCCGTCAAATGAATTGAGGAGCCGTGGCTCTTTGATGGTTACATCGCTATAGCGGTGGTTTACTGATTTTATCTCTACAGATATCTTTCTGTTATAGAGGGCGCGTTCTCCCTTGCCATAGCCTGTCATGCTGCAAATCATCACAGTTGTTATGCGGCGGATACCCCTGCCTTTAGGCATGGGGAGGAAGCCGCACGCTCCTTTCCGTCAATATTGCCTTGCGCTTCTCCAAAGTCTTGAGTTTTTTCCAGCTGATTCCCGCGGATAGCTTTGCTCCGTCCAGCGAACGCACGTCGAAGCTTCCGCTTGCCCGCCTCCCGAAAATGAATCCCTTTAGCTCGCCTGGCATTTGAACCCTGTCGAGCAGCTGACAGCCGCGCACACATTTGGGAGACTAATTCAGCCTCCTCTTTCCGCCTTTGTTGATAGTCGCCTTATGGAGCTGGTGATTGCGCTTTCCCGCTGCTTTTTGCATGTATATCACATCTAAAGGCGTAGATCTTGGATTGCCGCTGGTACATCTTGCATCCGCCGCATGATCCTTTCCCAAATTGTTTCTGATTCTTGTGTTCTTTGTGATATAGCCATATGTCATGCCGACATTTGGATGTTCTTCCTTCAGCCTGTTGTAGATAGCCCACCTCATAATCCCCATGAATGCAGCGTATCTGAAAGATCGTCCTCTTTTTAGGTTTAATTTCAGCTTACCCGCATGGTGCCGAAAGCGGCACCCCGATGCCCATGAAAGCGGCATCCCGGTAGTCGTTGTGGCAATCCTCTCATAATGCAGATTAGGTTGTTCGGAGCATCACCTCCGATCTTTCTAGTTTCTATATGATGGACGTTCAAGATGGGATTCTTGCAATTCTTTCTGCCATGGCATGCATGTCCGTCCCGAAGCAGGACGTATTCCCTCGCATTCCAAAAGCCCATCTGATCTCCTTGCTGGTATTCGTCTCCTGATATATCTGGATTTTTGGTTTTCTGTATGGCAAATGAGGCAGTCTCTACAGCTATTTTCGTTATTGGCAATATCATATGAACCTTATCCACTGTTTTGATATTGGTCTGAATCTTGTTTTCTATAGAAGGAGCAAGCCATCCCTTATGCTTCGAATTGACGCGGTTATTGAAGTGGAGCTTGCGATGCCGCGTCTTCCTATTGCGTCTTGCGATAGGGCGCTTTTCGATTGCGCCTTCAACGCCTGAATTGGCGGCGCGACGCCAGCAGGTCTGCCACATCAGTCCTCAATTTCACCTCAGAGGCGTACAGCTCTTCTTTTTCCGTCGTCGCAGAAATTCCTATAGTTTTGCTTCACGCATCTATTCCCAGGCTTATCGGCTGAGTGTATTCCGTGCTATCGTATAATAGCTGGATTGCAGAAGGCTCATGTTTTGCAGCCTTTGCTTTGCCATCCTCTAGCAAGTGTCTTGCCTTCCTTGACGCTTTGTAGGCATCAGAGGCTTTCCGCCCTTGCTTATTTCCGCCTTCCTTTGCGCTGTTAACGCATAATGCTGCATTGCTGCAATTAGCTGTCCTTCGCCAATGCTGTTCCAAGGTTTAGTACGAAAATACATTTTATGGACATTTGTCTATGCCTCAAATACACAAATGACTTAATATTTTCACCCTTGGCGGTGAAGCGTAGCGTCATAGGGGTTTATATGTTTGCAGCACTCCCCTTCCCCTAGAGGACTGTTCAGCCGCAAACCGCAGAGTCCGGAGCTGGAGTAACCGCTCCGGAGTGCCTATAGGATATTCTTGGACAGCGTAGTCTCTCTCTTTCGGTTGAGACTTAGGCTAGTCAATCAAGGCTTTTGCAAGCCCCTGGCTTTAGCTATGGGGTGATTGACACATTGCCGCCTCTGCTTTGAATTTCAATTCACTATATTATAATTGAATAGATTTGCCTCGTCAAATTTTCTGGATGCTATATTTCGCTTTTTTTGCATCAAAAACTCATCAAATAAGCGATGTAAAGATTAGGCAGGTGAAATAAGCTGAGCTTGTTTGAAAATAAATGATTCCATATTTAAGCATTTATTCCATTCTTATTTTTTGGATTTTCCATAATTAAACTGCAGTATGTAATGATGACTTTTAATTTTAGGTCAATCCTAGCGAACAGAATATGAGCTGCATATTTGAATTCTTGAACTTTAGCTTACTTTTTACTTCTTTCATTCATTGAGTTTTATTTGCCTTTAGGTCAATAGCTTTGTGTATGGACTCTACTTAATGTAATATACGCTTATTTAATGTTAATATATGGATATTTTTTGGAATAAATTACAATTATTAAAATATAATGGCTACTATATCTATATAAACAAAAAAGCTCTAGATTATTAGGGTTTTAAGGCTTTTAGACGCATATTGAAGATAGCTGGGCGTATTATTTCATAATTTGACTTTTAATTACATGAATGATATAATCAATTATACGACGGAATTAAAGCAAATGAGTCGTATTATTAAAAGCCTATGCCTGGATCTTTAGTCTGCTTAAGAATAGGCAACCGCAAGTGCAAAGCCGCTGTCTTGTAATGAGCCTAATTCTAAGCGAAAAAGAACTCCTTCTTCATAAGAATGCCAAATGCTTCAGTTCAATCGATACATATTCGAGTTATGAATTAGAACATATATTGGCAGGGCATTCAGCAATATTTATGCCATTTGACTGCTAGAGACAGCGCCATGACTTATTGCTGAGCAAGGCCTTTAATATTTTGCTGATGTTCATAAGGCTAAAAGTAAAGTTTTGATTTTTCAATGACCTTCCTGCTCGATTCTGCTTTTAGCCATTGCTTTAAGGCTTTAAGTCCCAAAGGAAGCTCTCCATGCCTGCGGGAAAAGTAGAGTTGCTAAAGAGAAGGCCGCTTGCTTCTGCAATATAAGCTCAGCGGGATGAATTTACAAATGAGATATGACTGGATTAAAATATATACGCATATTTTCAGGATTATGCTGCAACACGGAGATATTTCGATCCCTCCCATTTTACTGCCTAATGTAAGGCTGCTGCATTTTCTTGAGAACGAAATGCTTCTTCCATGCTATTCGCTTGACGAATGCCTCGTTTAGACTCAGAGCTTCTTCCTGTTTGGCGGCAACAGGACTTAAGCTTAAATGCTCATGGCATTCGAGAAAAAAGGGCTGATGAGCTTGGAGAGTCAGGCTAATTCTTGCACTTGCGCTTATAGCCGCGCAACCGTTTGCTTAAGCCTTCCCTTTGAATCAGCTAGATCTTAAATTTTTGCCCAGAGTCCTTATCTCCTTGCCTTTGAAACATAAAGTTCTCTGGCATTTGTTTTGCGATCTCGCAATGCGCCGTCGCCTTCCCTCCGCATAGCGGAGCTTAAGCATAAAGACTTCGATTTTGGTTGATCTAATCCATATCAAATGTTAAACATCTTAAACGAAAGCTTATTTGGAGGAGACGAAAATGAAATCAACGGGAATTGTAAGAAAAGTAGATGAACTTGGCAGGATTGTATTGCCTAGTGAACTCAGGAATACTCTTTCCATCAAAGAAAAGGATTCTTTGGAGATCTTTATAGAAGAAAGAAAGATAATTTTGAGGAAGTACGAGCCTTCTTGCATCTTCACTGGCAATATGGAAGAATTGATAGAGTATAAGGGTAAAAAGGTTTCGAGAGAAGCCATCATTGAATTGGCTACTCTTGCTGACGTGCACATCTGATTATTTTTCAATGCCTTCGTAAAGTTCATCATACATCCAAACCATAGATAATCAACGCCAAACTTGGCTTTTCTTTAATGAGCCTTGTTGATTGGGTTTGCCTTTTTGAATTTCTTTCTGGCTTCCTGTAAAAATAGCCTATGAAACAGCCAGGACTCTTGAATCTTCGGAGTTCTGGCCTTTTTTGCCCTTAATACGGGCGCGCGGCGCATCTTTCAGAAGGCTGCGGATTTCATACTATGCATGAAGTGTTGAAGCGGGCCGCCTCTCTCTGACGGCTAAAATCATAGCTATTCAGACGGTTTGCAAAGTGACTGTCATTTTAAATAATTTGTCGTTAATGCTGTCACATATTTATCCATATATTTGTTAAACATATATAGCATCTAATAATTATATAAATGGATTGATAAGTTGCCGACGAAAGCCCACTTGCAATGCTCGGGGTCGAAACGCAGCTTGAAGCAGAAACCCTAGGTGTCGCGGTTGGCTATTGTCAGCTTCGCGTCCCGCCCCGTCCTCGCGTCTTTTTCAAGGACGAGCTCGCCGTCCGCAGAGCCGGCCAAGCCCATGCTTCCCGACAGGGTGTTCCAGCGGGCCGTCGTCTTTCAGCTTGCGCGTGTGGCCGATGAGAGAGGCAGGGTCTCAGCCCGTGCTTGCCCGTTATCGCGCAGGGCGTCCGTGTCGCGGCGGTCGCAGGCGTAAATGTTCTTGTCAAGCTCCGTGTCGATAACGATGAGTTTCGTGTCGGGGCGTTCGTTCAGATCGCTGTGGGTCTGCTCCAGCAGGCCGCTGCCGATGCCGAACGCGGCGGTGGCGGGTTTCAGCCGTGAAATGCCAATGGAATCCGCTTTGATTTTGTTCAGCCTGTCCTGCAATCGCGGGCAGTTATCCTCAAGGGCAAGGTACAGAAGCCTTGCCCGGAGGAAAGCTCCCGCAACCTGCCGCCCGCCGCCACGTTCACGCAGAGGTAAAGGGACAGCCGCGACTTTCCGATTTTGCCGCTCCCCGCGAGAATGAAAAGCCGCAGGGCGGCATCTTTTCCACGGCGAACCTCAGCGGCTCGCACTCCTGCGCCATGAGCGCGCTGCCGTCGACGGCGCCGAAGGTTTTCGGCGCGGCTTGGCTGGTGTTTTCGTTCATTGGGTTCGCTCCTTTCCGAATTGGCTCTTATGGCTGCGTTTATCTATGTGAAAATCCCCTCGGCGGCGACGTCCGGCCGCAGAGGGGATTGAATGTTTTTGTGGTATTGTTCATGTTTTCGTGGTACAATGCTTGTTGGAAACGGAGCGGGGGCGGGGAACGCTTCACCCGCTTTTTCAAAGCGTGAGGCCCACTCTGACGGTTAGGCTGCGCCATAACCGCCGTGGGCGCTGCCGCGGGCTTGTGCCGCCGCTCTCGGCGGGGCGGCTTCGGAAATACGTTTCGCCCTGCGGCAAACCGTTTTTCTCGTTGCCGGAAAGCACTTGTACCGCGCCGACAAATTAGAATTTAGGAAGCGATAACCCAACGTGAAAATGCCAGATAAAATTGAAATATTTATTTCCTTTTGCAATTTATTACTACATTAGTAGATAGGCGAAGAATAAGATGATCAATATGTTATGAAAATGGAGAAAAGTTAAAATAACCGGGCATCGATTTGATATAAGCACTATATTAATATCGGAACCCAGTCATAAATTCGAAAATGCATAAGCTTCGGTGTATTCGGTTTATTCATTTTTAAATTTGCGCTGAGGCAGAAATAAAACACATACCACGAGCGCGGCGAGTTCAATAAAGTAAATAACAAGTAACATCAAAAACTGCGTGTTAATGCTTACGAAGGAATAGTGTAACCATACATAAATGACTAAAGGCAAAACCCCAAAACTCAATACTCCCAGAATCACCAACATTTTCCCAAGGTATAGATTCGCAGATTTCCATATTTTTGCATTCAATACAGCAAAACGAACGTTATAACCAATTTTTGTATTCGGAAAGGTAGAGTGGCGCTTCCAACACAACAATCCTGACAACACAATTATAAAAGCCGTTAAGAAGTGTATCCCCAGTATCATAATAACTTTCATAACATACTCCTTAAATAAAATTTATTTACAGCATCAGCCTGTTGATTTATCACATTGAATCGTTTATCAACTCTCACATCTGCTTATTTGGATACATTGTATCACACAATTTGCAATTTGAAAATTATGAAAATTAGAAACGAATCCCGTTTCGTGTGAAGTCCATTTGACAGTAATGTTCGTTCACATAGCCACGTATCTCCAGTATACGGCTCATCAATGGCCAAGATAATAACATCTGGTAGAGTATTCCTTTTCTTTCAGTCTACTAAAGATGGTCGCAAATGACTTCCGTAAGCCTGCGCGACAGAAGTTTCTCTCCATCAATGATCTTGACGGCAAAGCCGCAAGCGGATACACGCATAGCCGCACCATTACCGTAGCTGTTATATGGTTTCGGGGCGTCTGAATACATCCACTGGCGGAACATACCACCGTAGCCGCAGTCAGGATACGGCTTCCCAACTTCCTGCATTGCTTTAATCGCCGCGTACAGCCCCAGCCCATCTATGCATTTGTCGATGAGCGCCTTGTCCCGCCGCGCCTGCGGTTCCATTATTTTGATCAGTTCCTCCAATGTATAGCGCAGCATAACCGCTCCTCCTATTGATTTGTTTTCAGTCTGCTCAGCGCGATCTCCGGCTGTACCCAAAGCCGCCTGAAACGGCGCCGGTTCGCGTTTGCCGCGCCGGTATCGTTCCGGTGCGATCACAACTCGGCGCCGTCCTTGCTCTTGCCCGGCTCTTTCTCCCGGCACGGCGGCCTCGGAGCTTTCTGCGCGTCGCGGATTTGTTTCAGCACGGACGGCTTCGCCCGCTCCCGCGCGGGCGCGGGTTTGTCGGCGTATGCATAAATAATAAAGCAGCTCGGGCTACGAAAAAGCCCAGTCGGCCTACGGCCTTTGTGGACTTTTTCTCCGCCGCATTTTGGCCCGCCCATAAAGCAAACCTACGGTTTGCTTTATGGGCGGGCCAAAACGTCGTATACAGCCGGAGCGTTATTGATTCGCCGCCACCGACAAGACGGCTTTCGCTTGCGGCTTGTCGTAGTAGCCGCTTGCTTTTCCTTTGATATACCTCCGCCGATTGTACTCCCGCTCTTTCTCCATGCGCTCCCGCTCCGCCAATTCCTCCGGCGCGGGTTCGATTTCAGGGCCGGACAATTCAAGCTCGCCGATGAAACTCAAGTGAATCTCCACCTTTTGGGGAGAGGGCCGCGCCATCGGCATTTCGCGCTCATGGACAACGATCTTTTCAATAAGCTCGCGAATCATGGCCGGGGCGGCTTCCTCAAAATCCGTGCAGCGCTCCGCCAGTTTCACAAGCCTTTCGGCGCGTCCGTTGTCGTCCTCATACTTCTCGGCCGCAGACCGGATTTCCGCGATCTCCGCTTCAAGGGCTTCCTGTTCCTGGCCGTAGGTTTCGAGCAGGGATTCATAACGCTTTCCGGGCAGTCCGCCGAGAGCGTTGTCCTCATAGATTTTATTCAAAAGACGCTCCAATTCGCTGCGGCGGCTTGTCAAACAGCCGTACATAAGAACCTACCGCAATCCAGACTTGAAGTGGATTCGCGCTTGCGGTTGGCGTAGCGGCAGAAAGTACCGAGCTTACAGCGTTATTCACAAAGGGAATCCCGCTGTCAATGCGCGGAATCGCTTGCGTCGCTATATCCTGCGGAATCGGCGCGGAGTTAAAGGAATTAAGCTGAACACGCTTTCAAGCGTAAACTGCGCGGCAAGCCGAAACCTCGCAACCGCTCACAACGCATAGCTTATCCACATCGGAGCGCGTATCTTTTTTAGGACAAACCGAGGCGCACAGAGCGCGGCAAACTGCCGCCGTAGCTGTCGTCAACGTATTTCACACTCTGATTCGCGTAAAACTCGTTGCGGCGCGGTTACGAGCGAATACTCGTTCTTGAAAATGCCCTTGTTGCATAGCTTTTTCAGCACGGTGTACGTCGTAGTCTTTGTCCAGTTCATAATCTCCGCCGCCATCTCCGCCAGTTTTGGCGAGTGAATCGGCGCGTCTTGCCATATAAGGTCGGCGAAGCGCGATTCGGCTTCCGCCAGTCGGTAGTCGTTCATATAGCCCCCTGTTCTATCTGCAATAGAATGGATTGTCAAAAGGACGATTTTTAGATTTTTTGTAAACTTATAAACTTCTACGAACTATTGCCTTGACAAAACGCGTCTTTCGACAATTATCTTTACCAATAGATGGAAAGTAAGAAAAAATTCATTGCGCAGATTATGACGAGCAAAACGCCCGTGCGCATGGCCGAGGACGTTGACGAAACGGCTGTGCGCCCAGATAGGGCATAGTGAAAAGTAGACTTAAGGAACTGACACACAAGGCAACGTGTGAAACAGCCTGCCCAGCCGAAAGGCGAAAGCTGGCGCGGGAGCATGGCGCGGCGGGAAAGCGGCGAGCTGCCCAAAGCAATGAGGCGCGGCTGAGCCGCAATGTCAAGCGAATATGAGGATGAAGCTGATTTGTTGAAGGCGAGCTTCCAGTCTCTTTTTCGCCAGGGCGGAGGAAAGCGCTTGCCGCCTCTGGGGTGAATGCGCTTGTATCAAGGCTGTGCGCGAACGGCTGTCAATAAATCCGCTCAACCCGCAAGAGAGCTTGCGGCAGCGAAGCGAAAGCCCCTCTCCGGCAATTCGCAATTTCCTATTCACTATGCTGGCTGGGGACGCCCTAAACGGAAACGCCGGCCAAGGGAGGCGGAAAATCGGCTGCGGCATTCAGCGTCTGAAAATTCCGCAAGGATACGGAGTGTTCGCAGCAGCCGGCGGTTGAAAAAACTGCGGAGAGGGACAGCGGCCCTTACATGGCGAAGGAGCGCAGCTGCTGCGTACCAGAATCAATAAAGATTGGGGAGGAATGCCTCAATGGCGGAAATGTTGCCAACAATGGAGATTTTGGTGAGAATCAAGCGAAACTCTGAAAAGAGCAAAGACGAAGCG
>JAISZB010000117.1 GCA_031269465.1 Clostridiales bacterium
TAATTGTGAAATGTGTATATCAATCCAAGTAGTAAAGTCTGCATTATAGTTGCAATTCAGTTCATTATACTTAAAAAGCATAGAACATTGAAAATATTTCTACTAGATCGAAAAATGCACATTAGGAGCTATTATATAAAGTTCCATTGCTAAGCTAAAATCAGCATATCAGGAGCAACTTAAAAAGAAATACGCGGAGGCAAAGCCATGAACATGCCTGCATTTATGATAGTTCCCTCCCTTGCCTGCCAAGCTTCATGCAAGTACTGTTTCGGCCCGCATGAAGGCGCGGTTATGGATGAGCGTACGGCAAGGGAGTCAATTAAGTTCATACGCAATATCGCTTCTGAAACAGGAACGCAAGATATTACCATTATATTCCATGGTGGAGAGCCTCTCCTGGCTCCAATAGAGATCTGGAACGCTTTTTTTACTGAAGCGAAGATCCAGCTGAATTCTTACAGGGTCAAATTCAGCCTGCAGTCGAACTTATGGCGCTTGAATGAAGAATTTATAGAGCTTTTTAAAGAAAATAGAGTTTCAATTGGCACTAGCCTGGACGGACCGAAAAACCTCTGCGACATCAATAGAGGATGCGGATACTACGAAAAAACTCAGGCGTCAGTACAAAAGGCTAATGAAGCCGGATGTTCGGTCAGCGCCATCGCTACTATAACAAAGAGCACTTTGTCGCATGCCGTGGAAATCGCGGAATATTTCCGCAACAGGGGGATGCCTCTTGCCTTGCACGGAGCGCTGGCCGGGATGAATGAAAAAGACTCGCCGTTCGCATTAAGTCCGGAAGAATATTCGAAAATGATATTGAATCTGTTTCCGTGGTACATTGAGAATAGGAAATTCATGCAGATTGACACCCTTGATCATTTTGCGAGAGCAATAGCAAGAGGCGATCCCGGCGTCTGTACATTTCGAGATTGCTTCGGCATGTTCGCCTGCATTTCTCCCGATGGAGGCATCACTTCATGCCAGAGGCTTTCTGGAAAGCCGGAATTTTTTATGGGAAGCATCTTCGACATGCCGTCATTGGCGCAGCTTTATGAAAGCGGACCTGCGAAAGCGCAGCGCAGCCGAGAAGAAGCTGCCTCGATAAAATGCTCTGGATGCTTGTTTTATCAGATCTGCAAGGGCGGATGCTATTACAACGCCGTCTCGTCGGGAGATGGCGTCATTGATCCTCTGTGCGAGGCGTACAAAGATATCTTTGCATTTGTGCAAGGCAAAGTCATGGAGGAAATGCGAAGCGAAGAAAACATCCAAGCGGTGGCTGAAGGAATTGCAGGAACTTATGAACATCCTCTGCTTCGCAAAGGCGCATACATATCCTTGTCAAATAAAGCGCATCCCGCGCGCATTGCGGACAATGCGAGGCGCATACTAGCGGTTTATGAGCTGGGCAAGACCGGCGACGCTCATGAGGCGGCGCTGAATTTGTTCAGCCAAAGAATCTGCGGCAGCATTCCCGTGACTGAGAAGCTTCTGAGGGGAATTCATCAGAGATTAATAAAGCCGGGCAAGAGGCTGAACAACTGCTATGTCCATGTCACGCTAAACTGCAATTTGCGCTGCAAGCACTGCTATGCGGATGCTGGGACAAGCGAAGGGCAAATGGATGCGGCTGATTTTTATCGGTTGGCGGCTGAAGCGGAAGAGGCGAAATTCAGGCAGATAGTAATTACAGGCGGAGAGCCGCTTGTGCATTCGCAGCGCGATGAACTGATTGAGATTTGCAAAATGCATAAGGGCAAGGGGACGAACTTGGTGTTGCGTACAAACTTGACGGGAGATCTTCCAGATGGGGCATTTGCTGATTTAGCCGCAGCCTTTGATCAGGTTGTTGTAAGCGTAGATGGCAGCGAAGAGGCTCATGACCTTAGGCGCGGGCAGGGGGCATATGAAAGCATGGCCAGAAATTTAGAGAAATATGCCAGGGCGGCGTCTGCCATTCCGAAATCCGCTGAATTGTCGCTCGCATGCGTCACGAGCGCAAGTGATGCAAACGGGGAGCAGGGGAGAAGCGTTCAGTTGCTTGGAGAGAGTCTTGGAGTAAAACGAGTTCGTTTCCGTCCCCTTCTTCCTTTAGGCAGGGCGGCTCATCTGGAGGAACCTGCGATGTGCGAAGGCCTGCTTCAGCATATTTCCGCAGATGACATGCTAAAGTCGGATTTTCACCCTCTAGCGACATGCGGAATCGGGCAGAATCTGTTCATAAAGCCTGACGGAAGCGCGCACCCTTGCTACGCTTGGTGCGGCAAGCACACCTATATGGGAAATGCTTTTGAACTGGGAATAGGCGGCGTCGTGTCCTCGGAGAATTTCGGAAGGCTTGCTGGCTGTACGGTCGACACGATAAATAAATGCCGCGAGTGCGGATATCGCTATCTCTGCGGAGGGGCTTGCCGAGCATGGGGCAATCAGGATGAATTGGATCTAAACGCGGCGCCGCCAGAATGCGCTCATCTTCAAAGGCGGGCGCAGGAGCTGGTTGACGCGGCAAAGAATTATTTAGGATCTCCTAATGTGCATTTTGAAAAATCACAAAAAATCTAACTATGTAAACGTGACTTTTGAAATCAGACTTAAAATTAATCGTGAAAAGTGTATAACAATCCAAGAAGCAAAGACTGAATTATAGTTGCAATTCAGTTCAATATACTTGAAAAGCATAGACTATTGAAAATATTTCTGCTAGATCGAAAAATGCACATTAGGAGTTAGGATTTTAATGAAGCCATACTTTGGCGGATTTCTCTTTTCCGCCTCCTTTGCAGGAAATGCAGCTTTCATGCTCTGCTTGATTGTTTTTCTAGCGGGAATCTGCAATTCCTTGACGCAAGCGCTAGCTATCCAAGAATTATCGGTTATAATAGGATTCATGGGGTAGCCTCCACTTAATTGGCGTATTGGATTGCTGATCCGGCTCTAATGCATGCCATTTGTCGCAGTTGCCTCTGTTTTTTTCAATGAGGACAAAACGAAATTATGTTGCAAGCAAGCCGCTTCTTTGCGCAATATATCCAATTCCAATATTCACATTGCGCGTGGTTGATGATGCATAAAATCTGCGAGAGAATGCCGAGACGCGACAAGCGCTGTCGAAATAGGAGGCAAGCGCGGCAGAGGCACGGAGAAACCGCCGGTTTTGGCTGCTCTTTCGCTGAACTCCCTTAATCATCCCAAATTCGCCAAGCTTGAGGACGAAGCCGGCGTTTCGGCGAAGATCTGCGGAAATTCGCCGCAGGAAGCATCGCTCCCGGCTCGACTATTAAAAGCGATGCATTCAGCTCTTATAAAAAGCTGGAGGGATGCAGATGGAGTTCGACCCCGACCTTTTGTCTGATTTGCAGGAGCTAGAAACTCTTGATAGTATAATACTCTAAATGAGCGTTTGCCTAAGTCAAATAATGGGAACTCGAATTTGAAGGCATTATTGCACAAAACGAAGATTCAGTTTAAAGATGCCATGTCAGTTTTGGAATTGGGAATATTGCACAAAGAAGTGATTGCCGACTCTCATAATTTAGGTATGCCTTGATAGAAAAATATAGCGGCAGCCTGCGCAAAATGGTATATATTAGATCTTATGAGAGAAACTAATATGCCAATTGAGCGGAGGCTGCACTATGAATTCTATTATAGTCGATATTTCTTGGATTG
>JAISZB010000168.1 GCA_031269465.1 Clostridiales bacterium
CCATGAGGGAAAGCTTAAGCTAAACTTAAAAAGAGGGCAATCCTTCAGAGACGCCGCGTTCATGGGGATTATGAGGCGGGCTTTCTACAACAGGCTGAAGGAAGAATACGCGGATGTAATTATGACGTACGGCTACATCACTAAAAACACAAGAATCAGAAATGTATTGGAAAAGGGACATGCGGTGGACGCGAGATGCATCAGCGGCAATCCAAAATCCATTCCATTGGATGCAATCTACATGCAGAAAGCTGTAAGGAAGCGCAATCGCCAGATCCATAAGGCTACTATCAACAAGGGCGGAAAGAGGAAATTGAATCAATCTCCAAAGTATGTGCATGGCTATCAGCTGTTTGATAGAGTGCAAATGCCAGGAGGGCGAAAAGGCTTCATCTTCGGGAGGCGATCAAGCGGAAGCTTTGATGTTCGCACGTTGGACGGGACAAAGCTGTCTGCGGGAATCAGCTGCAGGAAGCTCAACCTCTTGTCCAGGAGAACTGCCATCCTAACTGAAAAGGAGGACATGCGGCTTCCTCCCCATGCCTAAAGGCGGGGGTATCTGCCGCATAACAACTGCGATGAATTGAAGCAGAGAAGCAGATTCAGCAGGCGGTTCTTCACTCCTCAGAGCTTGAGCGGCCTGTTCGGTGGCATGGGGTTAACTAAAACGCCGTAAATCCCCTTGCCTTAGCTATGGGGATATAAGGCACAAACCCGCAGAAAGGGGTTATAATGTTTGACTGTGTAAAACGAGAAATAAGACCCAGTGCAGATCAAGCGGGATATCTATCTAAGTGTTTCGGGCACACGCGGTGGTACTGGAATTATCTCGTCGATTGCGGCAAGAGCAAAGTGCGGGCAAAATCGTATGCCGACTTGAAACAAGAGGGTTTTGATTGGCTGTCAGAAATCCCCGCGCAAGCACTGGCAAATGCAAAGCTCCACTATCAGCAAGCGTGGAAGAACGTCAGAACACATACCGCTCCGCCGACGTTCCATAGCAGGCGCGGAAGGCAGTCGTTCACGGTGTGCTGTCAAGGAGAGAGCTGGCTTCAAGGGAATCTTGTGTTTGTGCCGAAGCTCAAAAGCGGCATGCGCATAATGGGAGAGGCGATGCCTAATAAGGGCGTTCTAAAATCCGCAGCTTGCAGCCTGGAGCCCGATGGAAAATATTATGCGCCGTTTCTGTTTGATTGCGCAAACCCGGAACCCTTGCCGCATACTGACAAGAAAATAGGATTAGATGTGGGAATAGAGACGTTCTGTACCACATCAGACGGCGAGAAAATCAAACTCCCAAACCTCAAGGATAAGGAGCAAAAAGCTATTCGAGAACAGAAGCGGCTATCTCGCAAGGCAAAGGGCGGCAAGAACAGGCGCAAGCAGAAAATCAAACTCGCAAGAGCGCATAAAGCGGTTGGCGGCGCGCGCAGGGACTTTCAGCGCAAGCTGTCAAAGAAAATCACGGACGAGAACCAAGTCATAGTGATTGAGGGCTTAGCCACAAAGAACATGCTTAAAAACCACAGGCTGGCAAGGGCAATAGCGCGGCAAGGCTGGCGGCAATTCGCAGGCATGCTCCAGTACAAGGCGGAGCGCAAAGGGCGAACGCTTGTCAAAGCAGGCCGCTGGCATCCGTCAAGCCGGATATGCTCGGCTTGCGGCTCGCGAGGAACAAGGAAGCCGTTGAGTGTTCGGGTGTGGCAATGTCTCGATTGCGGGGCAATCCACGACAGGGATATAAACGCCGCTATAAACATTCTAACCGCAGGAACTGCGGGGATAGCTTGCTAAATTTGCCCAACCTCTGGCGCGGTAAATATTTCTGCCGTGCTAAGTCAGGGTACTACGCAAGAAGCCCCTTGCTTTAGCTATGGGGCGGTTCACAAACGTTGCTATAGCGGCGATACTTTTGTCTATCGCGGCGAATGCGCCCGCCGTATACGCTCCATACGGGTTCAAAGCAAATCAGTATGCATTGAGCCGGTTAATATACTGATTTTCATATGTAATTACCTTTTTTGGAGCTTGATTATCAAGATAATCAAGCTCCAAAAAAGGTGCGCTTGATGAAATCTGTATAGCATGACGCCGGTTCTCTTATTGCGCTGAATCCAGGCTGATAAAGAGGAAGTCGGCAGTTCCGCCTTCAATCGCTCAGTTCAAGCAGTTCATTCAGTTGTGCAATGTGCGCAGCATGGAAAGTTTTGAGACGTTTCTCTTTATATGATTGCATCGCCAAGCCTTGCTTCGGGGCTTGCGCGTGGCCATTCCAGTTTTTATTAAAGGGCTGTCCAGACTGATCCGCTTCTCGCTGATTCATACATCGCATCCAAGATAAGACGCGCTTTGATCCCTTCCTCGCCAGGAGAAATAAACGGCGGTTCCAGAGCGAAGCGCATAAGCGAACGCGTCGCTGGCTTGCCGGAACTTCCGCTCTACGGGATATGGAGCTTCCTTTGTCCACATGCCGTCTTTGCCGTAGCGGTCGCTAGAACCATCGGGGCCTCCGGCAACATGTATGAAGGCGCCGGCGCTGCCATGCATCTCAAAGCGCGCATGCCAGCTGGAAACCGGATGGTTTGTAGTCGCCAAGAAGCGCACAGCCATCTGATTGCCGTAATCCCACTCGGCATAGCCAAGATCTTCCGTTTCAATAGCGTGCATCTGAGTGCCGATCACAGCGCGAACACGCTTTGGCAAGCCAAACAAGTGGTATATGCGGTCAATCTCATGAACTCCCTGGTTGCACATCGCCCCTCCTCCGTCCAGCTCCCAAGTGCCGCGCCACGCGCCGTTTTCATCGTAATATTCCTGCGAGCGCCAGGCTTTAAGCGATGAGGAAACCAGGAGCATATGGCCGAAATAGCCGTTGTCAAGGGCTTTTTTCAAGCTTAATTGAACTTCATTTTGACGCATGTCGTAATCCACGCCTAGAAGCCTGCCCCCCTTTTTTGCGCAATCTATCAATCTTTGGCAATTAGCCGCGCTCACATCCATCGGCTTGGTGGTGAGCACATGCTTTCCCGCAAGCAGGCACTGTTCCGAGACCGACGCGTGTAGCCCGGTGGGCACAACAGTGTACATAACTTCCACCTTTGGATCCCGCAGAAAATCATTTATGTCAGTACTGTAAGGCACGCCGAATTCTTCTCCCGCCCGGCGAGCTTTCTCCTCATTTATATCGACAACCCCATAAAGCTTGCATCCGGACGTTTCCTGCAACTCAATTGAGCGATTCCTCCCCATTCCCATGCCTACCACAACGAAGCGAACCGGGTCGCCTTTATATTCTCGCAGGAAGCTGGCGGCTGGTTTCAAAGCTTCCTGCATGGATGAAGGCGCAGCGCTAGGCCAAGCCCTCCTTATCAGCATGAATGACTGGCGGGTAGCTTCCTCGTTGGAAATCGGGCTTCCCGTAGGATTGTGCGTCTCAATGGACACTGGCATTTCTCGCCTTGTTGAGCTTGCGCCGCGGAGTATTAGATGCCACGGAAGTATTATTTTATCCGGCAAGTCAACATCCGCGAGTATTGAATTACACTTGACGTGAATGCAGGTGGCATATTTCAGCCCGCGTTCATAATATTCCACCGCCTCTTCCGGTGGAACAGGCTGCATCCAAATCTCATTGCGCACATCAAAGGCAAGGCCCCATCCCGGAATATCCAAGGCTTCAGAAGAGCAATTACCTCATTTACAGTCTGGCCGCAATTCTCAAAGCTAAACTGCAGTCCAGCCTCACGCGCGCGCTTGGCGATGGGATTGAACATATTGAGCGCAGCTGCCATCAAGTCCGGCCTGACAGCCAGCTCTCCTAGTTCGGAGTCGCCGGAATTGAACTTATGGCATGTATGCCTTGAAAACCTTGCTATGAGCGGCATGATATTAAACCAAAATCGCACATCCCCGGAATTGAATTTATAGCATGTGGCCTGAAAGCCGTGATTTGAGCATGTTTGTCCCCAAAAGCCATGACAATTAGTCATACTGATAATACTTTGACAACTATCTGCTTGAGTATTTTGAAAGATTACATTTTCAGCTTTGGTAGGGATAGTATCATCGAAAAAGATATATGATTTGAAAAAGGAACCTTGTTATTGGAAGGCAAAAAAGATCCATGATTTTTCTCTGTCCCGCCAATTTACCGCCGTAAGGCGGTTTTTTACTGCTATAATTACGATTGTTAGTGCTAATTTGACTTAAATCCTTCACCCCAAAACCGCCTAGCGGCGGTTAAATGGATCGGGACAGCAAAAAAATGACTTCGGGTATTGATAATAATTATCTTTCCCTATTTTTATGAAGATCAAGCAAACCATCAAAAAACCAGCCAATCCCCACCGCGTGCCTTTCGACCGGGAGGTGGTCAAGTCTTTATGTGAATTTTCTGGTCGAAGTATCATCCATATTATTCCTGAAGAAAACGGCAAGGCCCTCACCTACTCATTGCCTCAAAACGAGCAAGTCCAACCAGATTATGAGTTTGATAAAGACGTCATCATTAGGACTAAAAAAGAGTTGCAAATTGAAGCAGAGGATACTCAACTGAATGTTGGCCACCAGGCTGGAAAATGTGGATGAGTATAGTGGTCTTAGCCTAACAGTATTGACACCGTATATGCGGTGTGTTACAATAAATTCGTAATAAGGAAAGGAGGGCTTGTGTCAATGGCTAGCACAGTTTTAAATGTTCGAGTTGATGAAAACCTAAAAAAGAACTTTGACGAGTTTTGCACCAGCGTGGGTATGAACTCCAGCGTGGCTGTCAATATGTTTATGCGGGTGGTGACAAAAGAACGCCGTATTCCGTTTGAAATTAGTGATGCTTACAAACCGATGATTTATAAAGCTGGGGAGCATTACTCCTCTAAGCAAAAGTTAGAGGCGTTTGAGAGTTTTATTGAGGGAATTAACACTATTGACGATGAACCACTTACAGAGGAAGACTATGCGGAATTGGAGAATAACCGTCCTAAGTTTTCCAGAGAGGTTGATTTATGGTAACTTATGCTCTGGATAGCAACATCATATCTTACTTGTTACGGGATAATGAAGATGTCAAACAATGCTACAGACAAGAACTGCAAACTGGAAATGATGTCCTGATCCCACCGATGGTGCGTTATGAAGTCAAACGTTGGCTGTTACTGAAAAATGCGACTGCCAAAATGGCTCTGTTTGAACAATTAAGTGAATTCAGTCAGCCGGATATTGATAAAACGGTTTGGGACAAAGCAATTAGCCTTTATGTTGCGTCGCGTCGAAATGGAAAGCCGATTGAGGATTTTGACCTACTCATTGCAGCATACTGCCTTGTCAACGATTTTATATTGGTGACAAATAACATCCGCCACTTTGAAGGCATAAGCGGCTTGCGGTTGACCAATTGGAAAGATCAGCCAAGCGATTTACCAATTTAAGAAATAACGAGGAAAAACAGGACGGGCGACTTGGACTTTAATCCCCCAAAGTTTGAAAATCAATCATAATGACGTTATGCTCCTTACAACTTGCCAATTGGAATACCGAAAAGAGATTGGTGGATATGTTCAAAACCTGCCAAGGGTATTTTCAGCAAGAGCGGTTTATATCGACTGAAGCTGTTAACATACCCGAAAATACGTGAGTTATCATTACGCTAATTAGTGATGAAATGGTGCCGATAAAGACATTAGCGGAGCCACAGCGCACCGCACTCGTTGATTTTTTTAAGACCATCGACGCGATAGATTATGAGACGTTGTCTGATGAGGACTTTGCGAGACTGGAAAATAATCGGGTGAATTTTAGAAGGAAATTGAATTTATGACTTTTGCCCCGATAAATTAATGGCGGTCATTCTCGCGACGGCCATTTTCTAGTCAATGTTCAGGTTCCGGTTCTATCTTTTTCGCCTCTCCCCTGCTCTTTTCCTGAGTTTTACTTGGATGTAGTTGCGGGTCGGCCGCTTTTGCAATTCTCTTTCAGCCTTAACCAAAGCCATTCTTTCCGCAAAAGTTTTGTCATGGTCATGGTTAGGCTTTTTCTGCGGCTCATTATCTGGCCGCGAGGTTTGGACAGAGTTCGCCTGATGCATTTGTATATACTCCTGCTTAACGGCTTCTTGTTTCCTTTTTAATTCAGTTACACCCGGTAAATTCAGCCGTTCCTTTTGTTTGGCCACCGATTGGCTGTCTAACTCTTGCCATTTTATCGTGGCTTGCTCCGGCGTTATACCATAGTCCCTTTTGAGGTTGGCAATCTCTTGCTGCTTCGTTTCCCGGACTTTTTTAAGCTCCTCGGTGATTTGGGGTTTATCCGTCAAATACCCAGGGGCGGCGCATGTTTTCTCCCGCCTCGAAGGGAAGGCCGCCCGGGGGCGCCTCGCCTGCCTTGAGGGCTTGGACTCCGCATCTGCGGCAGCGTCGAAGCTGAAGGGAATCGGCTTTTCAATTTCTAGGGAATGCTTGAGCATGCATTCATGCGCTGCGTTTTTTATGCAATCCCGGATTGCCCCTTCATCCCATTTTCCAATTGAAATGAAGCGGCCCAAGGCTGTGCGGCAATCGGCCCGCTCTAATTTCCATTATATGACTTAGACAAACGCTCATTTAGAGTATCTAACTTTGAAATCATCGACAAACCCCTGCTGTGGAGACTGATTGACCTGGTAGAAATAATGTGTACCCCATGTCAAGGACACTTCGGGTTTTTGTAACTCAGTCTGATAGATATTATTGATTTGTTTTGATTGCGCAGATGTGAATTGGAATAAATTGGAACTAAACAGCGCAATGAAATTTATTCCAATTCACATGCCCTTGCCCATATCGCCTAAGCCTGATCTATTCTTCTCCTTCGCCCTTTGGCATCTTCAACGGATGCTCTTCAGAAGTGAGATGTTTACAATGCTCTCCAGCCGCAGCGGTCAGTCCAGCCGCTGATGCGCTGGTGAATGGCATCAAGCGCCAAGCAGGATGAAATGTCAATTTCATCCTTCATATGGCCGCAGAATGATTCTTGTGGCGCATTGCCCCGACAATCCGCCCTGCGCGGCATCGGCTGCCTTAAGCCGCCGTCCTTAGCCAGTTGAATAAACTGAACGCTTGCGCAATGCGATCCCTGATCGGAGTGAATTAATACATTGGCGGCAAGGAGTGCTCCATGATTCTCGACAAGCTGTTTAACGGTTTCCAGGGCAAAGCCGATTTCAAGGGATTCACTCAGCACCCGCGCGAGGAGCTCCTTTGCGCAGGCGCCAATGATTGCGGGCATATGGCGGCGCGGCGCCTTGCCATTGATGATATATGCAGCGTCCGCAAACAGGACAGTTCGAGGCCCGTGCGCCTCAAATTCCCTGTCAAGCGGATTGGGGGCGATGGCATTTGCCTTTAGGGCCTTTGCCGTTCTCCGATATGGATTCGCCTTTCGCATTGGGCGTAAAAGCCCGTATTTCTTCATAATTCACCGGTTCTTTTCTATGTTCGCATGTACTGGCGGCTTCATATTCAGGAGACGCATATGAATTCCTCTGGCGCCTTTGCCGCAGCCTCGAAGCCGACAGGCTTCGAGAATAGCTGGAAAATCTCGCTTGTCTTGCTCTTCCCGTCCTATTCGAAGATCTTCCGCCTCAAGGCAATGACGGCATCCTGATCGCGAAGCCTTGGCCGCGCCGTTCAGCCAGGCCGCATTCAGAAGATTGTCATCCCCTTGCATCATTTCTTGAATGATTGAATGCTTGGCGGATGCGTGAATTCTCATCATTTCGCGCCCTCCCGCCCTAAAGATGCAATTTTAGAAACTCCATATCTTGGCCTTTGCACGCTGTCTGACTCTCGAGATGCTTTGCCCTGGCTTCAGGGCCGGCGCAGTCCCTGCAAAACGCCGCATGCGCATCTAAATCCCTGAATCCCTTCCAGCCGCGCACCTCATTTCGCATCATGCCTTTTAAGCCGCCAACACGATTCTCACCCAGCATGCCTGAATCGATTCCCAGCTCCTTTACGGCTTCATTCGGCTTTTTCCCCTCTTGCGGCAACGCCCGGAATTTCTCTTTGAATTCTGCTGGGAAATGCACAATGCTTGGGCTTGCATCTAAAACATAAGCGCTCGCCCGGAGGTGATCCATCTCCTCTTTTGTAAACTTTCTGCTTGCCATACAGCAGTCCCTCCAATTCAGATCAAATTTATTCTAATATCTATTTGAACTGGAGCCAAAAACCGTGTTTGTACGAAGTCAAGGGTTTTGAAAATTCTTGTGTCCTTAACTAAGGATCTTCAAAATCAGCATGTCCATTTTAGTGGGTTTTGAAAACCCACTGCTGTCCGTTTTATAGGATACATTTTAACGTACTTGCTTCCCCAGCTCTGGATTATCGGAAGCGATTTTTTTGCGTCCAGAAACAATTCATCTGAAAACACTGATAAAAACATTATTAAGCCTCCTAAAACAATACGCGCCTGCCCGTGCTACTGCTCTCTCGCACAGCGTCAATCATTTGAATGCTGACAAGCGCATCCCGCGCAGTTATGCAGTCTCCTTCTCCCCGTTCCAACGCTTCATAAAACTCGGCTATCAATTTAGCATGGCTTCCTCCGTAATAACGCTTGCCCGCCGATTCGACGCTATCGCATGCCAGCAGCAGATCCTGCTCGCCTTTTCGGTAGAGTCTGCCGTCATTAATATAGAAGGAAGCTTTTTCACATTCCACGTTTATTGATACGCTCAAATCCTCATAATTGGCGACGCTTGAGATAAACAAGCCCTTTGCTCCGCTTTTAAATGTAATGGAAGCCATTGCTGAATCTTCTACGTCCAAGCCATAATCCAGGATGTTTGAAATGCTGCCTTTTATCGACTCTATCGGGGATCCTGCCAGATACTGCATCAGATCCATCGTGTGAATAGCTTGATTTATCATGCATCCGCCGCCGGATTTTTCGAAAATCCCCCGCCATGGCTTATCGCTGTAGTACTGCTTCGACCTGTTCCACGCCACATTTCCATATATGCCGGTGAGTGCTCCATGCTTGTTGCTTCTAAGCTCCTTGAGCAGGAATTCCGTCGTCGGGTTTCGTCTGTTCTGAAAACAGATGCAAACGCGCACTCCAAATTCCCTCTCAAGTTCTAAGAACTTCAGAGCTTGCGCTGTATTGAGCGCCAGCGGCTTTTCAGCGAAAATATTGCAGCCTGCCTTCGCGGCGTCCAAAGCGACTGGATAATGGAGCCAATGCGGCAGGCAAATATGAACGCAATCTAGCTTTTCCTTCTCAAGCATCTCACGGTAGTCTAAATAAAAAGGCGCTCCAGGCGCAATATGCCTGCGCGTTTCATCGATATCGCAAACAGCGGCCAGTTGGATTCTTTCATTTTTCTCGATTGCGCTTAGATGCGTTGGCGCTATGTCTCCAAGTCCGATGACAGCCGACCTCATCTTTGACCCACCTCTCGCCTTAATCCAAGATTCCATGCAATGGATTGTTCTTCATTGCCTCTGCTGGGACGTTTTTTGTCGAAATAGTCAGATGTTTCATAGCGGGGCGTTGCTTCTTTCCATAGCTGATGGAGCCTGCCATGGAAATGTTAAGTCAGCGCCATCCTTTTCCCACGGCTGTTTTGCAGTCGCGCTTTGAGTTTAACTGAAATCCCCGCAGTCAAGAAGCTTCGTTCCGCAGGATCTGTCTATGATCTTCACCCGCTCAAGCATCGCATGTCCCATAATCCGGGAAAAGCGATGCGCCAGCTCCAGGGACTTATATACCGATTTTCATCAAATGTTCCTTTTTTGGAGCTTTATTATCCATTGAACGATACGAAATTCCGATATCAATCGCACTCGCTGAATAATCAAGCTCCAAAAAAGGTAATTTTCTACGAAAATCAGTATAGTATAAAACCAAGAATTCTTCGGTATTCATCAGGGAAGTGGCGGCAATCACTGGATCCCGCAGAAAATGCCCTCCCAGTTTGATGGGATCAGGCATGAGTCCGTACCGGTCATAAATGCGCCTGCATTCAAGCTCACAGTTGTCAGGGATAATGAAGCCTTCCAAATCCATTCTTTCAACCCGTTCAAGAACATCCTCCAGTTCATCTGCGTCATTCGCGACAGGCATGAGCCATTCCTTCAGCTTTATCATTGTAACATGCGAATGTATCCTCTCATCGCCTCAGCCTCGCACGCATCCCATGGGCGCCTGTCCTTGTCCGCATCCAGCTCAATGAAAACGCATTCATTGCTTATTGCTCCCAATGCCACCTCAGGGTTGAAACAGTTGCCTTTACACGTTTGAGCATAGTCTTCCCAAAATCTTTTCACATCCAGCTCTCTCATATCCTCCATAAATCCCCGCCTCTCAATGTACATCACATTAGCCATGAGATTTTTTAAAACTGCAAATATGATTTGCAGTTAATGGGCCTATTTTGAAATTTGACTGTCCACCTGTGCGCTTCACAGTCAATTCCAAATTGGAAACTTTTAATGCAAATCAATATATGAGTCTCTATAATGCTACTCCTTAAGCCCCGTAGTTGCAACTCCTACAACAAAATATCTCTGGGAGAAAAAAAACGCAACTGCAAGCAGCATTATGGAAAGAAGCGCCATCGCCAGAACATCTCTCCACTGTATCTGAGACTCCATGTCCATCGATAGCCTCAGCCCCAATGATACCGGATATTTCGCCACGCTATCTGCAGAACTGCGAAGCTCGAGGATGTATGCGCCCATGTTGCAGACGCCGACGAAGAATGATGAATTCAAGCAAGGGAACACCCAGCCCCGAAGACGCCATGGAGCCGGGCGCTCCGTCTGGCACCGCAGCCTCGGCTCGAACTGCGGAAATCCAGTTGAACCCTCAGAAATTGCGACGACTGCGGTGACTCCCGCAGTCGGAACCCGGCTCTCGCCGTCGCAAATACATATAATAGGCCTGTTCCAAAGCATTAATACATGGGACATACTGTGTTATAATGCAATCGCACGGATAATAAAACACGAATGGCAGATTTGCCGGAAGAAAAATGCCAAGTATAGTTTGAAGTACGCAAAGTTTAAGTTTAGAGCTGTGCTTTCAAGGATATTTCAAATAAAGAATCCCCACAAAGCTACCATAAGCCCTGCGGGGAATCTTTATTGATATGCCGATCTGCAGCTAAATGTACCTATTTTGGAGCTTGATTATCCATTTAGCGATGTGAAATGCCGATATCAATCGCACTCGCTGCATAAACAAGCACCAAAATCGGTTCTTTCAATGCAAATCAGTATTAAACAGTCTCGCTTTTTTTCCGCACTTTCGAAAAAGGTCTCTATAAGCCTCAACCTCGGCGCATATCTCTGCGCTTTTTAGTAAAAGGAATAAATCTATGCCAGCGGCGCTTTGCGAATTATAGGAGCGTTGATGTCTACCGCAATCGAGAGTTTGCATAATGCCTATAGATTTACCCGTCGGACGCGGGCATCTGCTTCGCGTAGTAATTCAATGTGGCGCACTTGAAAGAATCTTCCAGCAATTGGGATGCTTCTTTTGCGACGCTTGACTTCCGGCAAACGCCGTCGAAGGAGTGGAAGCACCCGGGGAATACCTTGAAATGTATGGGGATTCCCGCCTTGCGCAAGTTTTCCACATATGCCGACACTTCATCATAGAACGGCTCAATATCTCCCACGAAAGTGCAAGTGGGCGGCAAGCCGCTGTAGTCCTTGGCTCGGGCTGCGGCGGCGTAACAGGTTGTTTGGGCTGTTCTGTACAAGTTTCCCAAATACATTCGCCACGCCAAATCGTTTTTCTTTGAGTTCCACAAAGGCGCTGTGTTGCCCGTATTGGATTTTGTCGGGCGGTCGTCAATCATCGGGTACAGCGGCATTTGAAACGCAATCGCGACTTCTTTTTTATCACGGGCGTAAAGGGACAGCGCCGCCGTCAACCCGCCGCCTGCGCTTGTGCCGCCGATAAACAGTTGGTCGCCTCGCATGCCGTATTTCACGCCGTTGTCGCGCAGCCACAGTAAAGCCGCGTAACAATCATCAAGCGCGGCGGGATAGGGTGCGATAACGGACTTCATGTAATCAGGAGCAGCGACGACCCCCGCGCCCCAATCGATAAAGCGCTCAATATACGCCGTTTCGTCCTGCTCGGGCGCGCCGATGCAATAGCCGCCCCCGTGAAGCCACAGCAGACCGGGGGCGCTTTGCTTTTGCTCGAAAGGCGAGTAGATGCAAACGCGCAAGAGCGTTTCGTCCTTTCGGGGGATGAAAATCTGTTCGTAGCGCAGTTTTTTGCCATGTTTGCCGCGCAATATCGCGGTTAGTTTATACATTAGCATTGACGCCAATCTGCCATTGGGCAACGCGAATACCTTTAACATTGCCCCGCGCAAGCGCAAATCTTTGTGCAGCTTTATTTTAGCCACGTTAAGCTTCCCTCTCCTGCCCCGCGTAAAAGAACACGGACACATCGCCGTATTCGCGGCTTTTCTCGCTATAACGGCACACCTTTTTCTCTGAGAGCGGCATGGGCGACGGCTTGCGTTTCGGCACCACCGCCCGCAGCAGAAAGTCGGCGTAATACTTCACGAATGAAAACGATAAGGGCTTCGTCGAGTGTGATGTTAGAATTGCGCTAAAACCCTTCAACTCCGCTAATTTGTCCAGTCTTTCGGCATATCGCGCCAGTTTCAAATCCTTGTCTATAAACAGGAACATGCCCCTGTTCACCGCGTCTCCCGCGAAGACGGTCTTCGCGGCGCGATCGAGAAAAACGACGCTCCCCCTCGTGTGACCGGGCATTTCGACTGCCTCTATCACACGCCCGCCTAAATCTATCGCGTCGCCCGCAGCAAGCGGGGCATACTCCGTTTGACAGTGCGTCGACTTCGGTATTTTCTCGTTATGCTTGACAATCAATTTCAGCGGCGGAAAATATGACGCTGCGAAACCAATCATTTCTTCGTATTCCGATTGCAATGCGCCGTCCTCTAATTTCCACATGTCGCCCGCTCCGATTAGCACGCGCTCAAACTGGTTGTTGCCCATTGAGTGGTCGGGGTGTACGTGGGAATTGACGACAATTATGGGCTTCTTCGCGATTTCTGAAGCCGCCGCCGCTATATCGCCGAAGCCGTAGCCGGTGTCGATAAGGAGAGCCTTATCGACGCCGACAATAAGAAACGATCCGACGCCCAACGTTTCCCACAGCATATGCACGCCGTCGCCGTATTCGCGCGTCTTAAAATACGACATATCACAGCGCCTCTGACTTGGCGTAAAACCCGCGCGCTTTTCCGTCAATCCGCGCAGTTTCGGTAATCTCAAAACTGCCGTTCAACCGAATATCTTCGGAAGACGCGCCGACTGAAACGTTCATCTTCCCTTTCTCGACAATCCAGTTCATATCAGCATCAAGGAACGCGAACTGGTCGGCGCGGACTCTAAACTTCACAGTTTTGCGCTCGCCCGCCTTGACAAACAGCCGCTTGCAACCCGCAAACTCTTTAGCGGGGCGAAGCATGGACGCGTACTCGTCGGACACATACAGCTGCGCCGTTTCCTCGCCGCCAAAGCCGCCCGTGTTTATAAGGCCAAACGTAATCTCAACCTCGCCATTGGCGTTGGTTTGCGGCGTAACGCTTAAATTTTCGTAGGCGAACGTCGTATAGCTCAATCCTTCGCCGAAATAGGACAGCGGCTCTCTATCGCCCTCCACATAGCGGTTTAACGCGCCTAAGGTGCCTTTGGCGTAATAGGCGTTGCCGTTCTTCTGCCCGCTGTATATCGGGATTTGACCCGCATTCCTTGCCGCCGTGACGGGCATGCGCCCCGCCGGGTTATAGTCGCCGAACAGAATGTCTGCCAGCGCTTGTCCGCCCGTACTGCCGGGGAACCAGTTCTCCAAAACAGCGGCGGCATTGTCTTTGATATAGGCGTTTGACAGCGGTCTCGCGTCCATATGGACGACTACTGTCGGCTTGCCCGCTTCAATAATTGTTTTCGCAAGCTCCCCTTGAATCCCGGTCAGATCTATATCGTCACGGTCAAGCCCTTCGCCGATGGTGCAGTTCGCTCCCCAACCGTATTTGCCGCCGATTGTCATAATGACCGCGTCCGCTTGCTTCGCGGCTTCAACGGCTTCTGCGAAGCCATCTCGGCCGTTGCCGGCAATGTCCGCGCCTTTGGCGTAAATAACGTTCGCGCTCGGGGCTTTCGCCTTAATGCTCTTTAGTATCGTGGGCGTAAACGCGCCCAACGCCATATCAAGCACTGCCTCCACATCGGGGCGTTCTTTCAAAACATCGCTGCCAGGGTAAAATTCCGGCTCCGGTTGCGGCGTTGCGGATGCGTTCGCAAAATCTTCCATACCATCAAGCCCCGCCATATCGCTTGCCATTGAGTTGCTCATCTGCATTTCAATGCCCGCAGGCAATGTGTAGCAGCCGAACAGCAACCGAATGCTGTTAGCGTGAGGACCGATAACCGCTATCGTTTTAATGTCTTTGGATAGCGGAAGAACGCCGTCGTTCTTCAAAAGCACAATCGATTCCCGCGCCGCTTTCAGGCTTCGAGCCATATGCTTGGGGTCGCCATACGCAGCCGCTAACGTTTCGACTTTAGCATTGGCGGCGTCGAACAGCCCCAACTCAAACTTCGCCGCCAGCACGCGCCGAACGGAGCGGTCAATGCCGGCAATGTCCAACATTCCTTCGTTAACCGCTTGGGCAAGGCTCGCGCCGTAGCCGCGTGGCATTGGCAATTCAACGTCAAGCCCCGCTTTTAACGCCGCTATGCCCGCTGATTCCAAATCGGGCAAAATATGATAATTGTTAAGCCGCTCAATTGACATATAGTCGGACACGCAAACGCCCTCAAAGCCCATTTCGCCGCGAAGCAAATCCGTCAAAACACGCTTCGAGCCGATAATCATCTCGCCGTCAATCGTACCGTAAGAATTCATCACGCCGCGCAAATTGCCCTCGGTGATCGCCGCTTGAAAGGGCTTCGCGTAGACTTCGCGCAGCTCCCGCGCGGGTATTGGGTTGCTTGCCATATTCAGCCCGCCGTCGCTCATGCCGTATCCCAAAAAGTGCTTCGCCGTGGCGATTGCGCCGTCTTTCAAATCTTCGCCCTGCAAGCCTTTTGTGTAGGCGACGCTCATAATAGCGCACAGCGAGGGGTCTTCACCGTAAGTTTCTCCAATTCTTCCCCAACGCGGGTCGCGTGATACATCCATAACAGGCGAAAGGGCGTGGCGATAGCCGATCGCCGCCATTTGCTGGCGAACTGTGTCCGCCATTTCCTTAATCGTGTCGGGGTTAAACGTCGCCCCAAGCCCAATCGCCGACGGGAACGTCGTTCCGCCCGGGCTGACCACGCCCGTCACCGCTTCCACATGGACAAGCGGTGGAATGCCAAGGCGCTTGTTGGCGAAGTTCGAGATTACTTTTCCGTTATTCTCCGCAACGCCCATGGGGTCTTGCGCCGCCGCGAACGCAACCGCCGCGCCCAGCCCGTTGGGGAAATTCTTCGCGGCCTCGCTAGGTTCGCCGATAACCATAGTGCATTCCAACTGCGCGATTTTTTCGTCTAGCGTCATGCGCGCCAACAAATCCTCTACTCGTTTCTGCGTGTTCAGCGATGCGTCCTTATACTTTTCCATTGCAAATGCCTCCCTTCTATTTTTCGCTTGCCTTCATCTGCTTCTCCATATCCCAAAACGCGAGCAGTGCAGCCAATCCCAAACTTAAGAGCAGTGGTACGCCTATTTGAAGCCATACCATAGAATTCAACGCGGTTTGCGCTTGCGACGCCGCTGCCGCGTCATATTTCCCCAGCGCGAGAATCCACCCGACCATCGCCGAGCCAAGCCCCGTCCCGACTTTCATTCCAAAGCTGTTCGCGCTTGTCACCAGTCCCTCCGTGCGCAGCCCGTGGCGGCGTTCATCTATACTGCTTTTCATATAAAATTACCTTTTTTGGAGCTTGATTATACAAGCTTCAATGGATAATCAAGCTCCAAAAAAGAAACATTTGATGAAAAGCGGTATAATTCCACAATGTCACTCGCCAACGTGAAAATAGACAGCGAGAACATAATGCTCCCGAAACCGCGCACAACGGCGAACGCCAGATACAGCGGCAGACTTGCGGGGCTGATTAGCTGAAACGCGCAACCGATGGCTGAAACCAACGCGCCGACAAGCATTACGTTGCGTTTGCCGAATTTCCTATATAGCGCCGGTATAATCGGAATCCCCACAAGCATAGGAAATATCGCCACTGCGGACAGTACGCCGAACAAATTGGAATCGCCCATCACATCGCGGGCGTAATAAATCGTCACGCCGCCGATGCCGTTTATTGCATAGAATAGCACGAACAGCAGAGTTGCGATATAGAAATATTTGTTTCTCAACAAAATTCCGAGAGCCTTTTTAATCGGCACTTTTACGGCACTGCCTTTCGAATTCACGGCAGGGGGGATTTTTTCTTTCACGCCGAAAAATACAATCATCAGCATCACAAACCCTACAACGGCATATATCGCAGAAACCGCGCCCCACGCGCTTTGGCTCTGCAAAGAGCCGAAAGCGTCCAGCAGCGCCGGCGTTCCCAAGGAGATGGCAAGCGCGGCGACAATAACCGCCAAGCCCTTAATCGCCGAAACAATATCCCTGTCATGCGGCGTCAGAGAAAAGCGCGGCAGCATAGCGTTGTAGGACAGATTGACAGCGGTATAGCATATAACCGCCAAAAAGATGTAGGTCGCGTAGATGTAGATCTGTTTGCCGACGTCCCCAAACGCGCTTGGCACACGGAACAAGAGCAGCAAACTGACGGCGAACGGCACGCTGAAAAACATTATCCACGGACGCGCCTTCCCCCATCGCGTACTCGTCTTTTCAATGACAATGCCCATTCCGATGTCGCTCGCGCCGTCCAGTACGCGCGAAATCAACATCATCGTCCCGACGAACGCCGCCGACACGCCAACGCTGTCCGTATAATACAGCATTAAGAATCCCGACACGAACGTCCATACGAAATTGTAGCCCACGTCGCCCGCCGCGTAACACAGCTTTGTGCCAAACGTACTCGCGCCTGGTTCTTTTGCTCGGCTGATCGCTTTCCCCGCCATGATAAATCCTCCTTCATCACTTGCTTGCCTCTGCCTGTGCCGGATAACACGCCATCCATCGCTGCGCCCTTGGCGAAATCGTAAGATCCCGTTTTTTATATCTGATGTTCCAATCATAACACGACGCTGCTCGGTGCGGTTCTCAAATCGTATCAACCATTCTCTCAAAATGTTGCAATCCAAAATATTGTAATAGTGTGTAAAAAGATATATAATTAGGAAGCGATGGGAGATGAGCCGATTGTCTGCGTCTGAACTGGAATACATCGACCGCGCGGCAATGTTGCCTCTGAAATGCCGCGTGGTTTGCATAGAAAATTCAAGCCCTCATTGGCATTACGAATACGAGGTGTTTTTTGTGTTGCGCGGCGGAGTGACGGTTCACGCGGAAGGCAAAGCGCAGCAACTCGGAGCGGGGGATATTTTTTTATTCAACGCCAGAGAAATTCACTCCATCAACCTGCCAACGCCTGAAAACCTCTGTCTTGTCCTTCAATTCGGCGCGGACGCATTTGCGGACGTATACAAAACGACGTTTAAATTTGAGCTGAACACGCGCTCGGAGATAGGGGTGGACAGCGCGGCTGCTGAATTGTTCAGGCGAGATTTGGCTCATATAGGGCTTTTGTTATTCGATCGCCCCAACGGGTATCAGTTTTTCGTAAAAAGCAGGTTGTTAAACTTTATTGGCGCTATGTTTCAGAATTTGCGCTATCAAGTGGAACATGCGGAGAGTTCTCCCTCGGACAATCGCTTGGAGGATTTTGACGCGGTGAAGAGATATATCAAAAAACGCTTCGCCGAGGAAATCAGAATAGAGCAAATGTGCCGTGATTTGGCAATAAGCCGCGCCAAGCTATACCGCGTTTTAAAAGAGGCGGGGACAGAATCCTATAAATCAATCGTCAACTATTACCGCGTGGAAAATGCGAAGGAGCTGCTGCGCAACACGAACTCTTCGATTTCGTATATCTCTCAAGCAAGCGGGTTTGAGAGCGTCTCATCTTTTTACCGCGTATTTAAGGAGCTGACGTCGCTTTCGCCAAACAGCTACCGTGAACGCCCGCAAGCGAAAGACGCTCCCGTCGGCGTTCAAGGCTACGCGAGCTATTCCGTGCAGCAAGCGGTTTCTGTGCTAAGGGATTATTGTGCAGTAGCTAAAAAATAAGAATATATTGCTAAATATAAGTTATAATTATATCATTTATATTAAGATATTTAAGTGCCTCCGCTTAAATTCAGCCTGTACTTATTTCAAAAGCTTCGATTATGATGGAACAGGAATTAAATGTTCAGCGTTTTGGGCTAAATGGAAGTACTCTTTCAACGACCAAAATGAATTGGTTTTTCATTGAACCGAAATTTTAGTTTTGCTTGCACTCCTAGACTGCCGAAATCATGCACCCAAACGTACATAGCGCTCAGGGGCATGTCAAGTTCTCGGTCAATCGCCGCACTGCTTGCGCCAGCCCAATACATTTCCATCACCCTTTCGAAGTCCGTCGGCTCAAGTTGCCACAATTTAGCTTGAACATCAGGCTTTTTATCCGAAGCTTATATTTGTTGCCGCGTGATTCAGAGCAATACTTGAGTTTGTATCATTGTAACGACTCCGAAAGCTCTGTGGCGCATATTTTGTTTTCTTGCACAGCAAGCCCTCCTTTATGCTCCGATTCACTTTTTGATGTTCTGATTCAGCTCCATGTATTCGTCAATGGCTTCAAGAGTCCCTTGATGCCTGGCATCCCCTCCCCACCAAGAAAACCTGAGCGCAATGCTTGAAGCCGAGCTTCCAGCCGGTTGCTGCGAAGCCTGATCCCCTTACCGCTCCGAAGCATTTCCGGAAACGGCGGGCGCCTGCGACTGGCTGCCGCCTGCCGCCAGAATCATGGCACCCGCCATTATAGGCGTCAGCATTTGGCATGGACACCCTATATCCATAAGCAGGCGAACTGGATGGTCAAAAGGGATGCCATGAATTAGGCCCAGATAACCCATTGAGCGAGCATTTTCGCCCCTGAAAAGGTTGCAGGAGATCTCATATGAGTTTATAATGTCATTATTGCTGTTCTTTTCGCGCTGAATTAAGTATCGCCCTGCAAGAGGGTTGAATCCAGTTCTTCCGTTTTTTGTTGATATTTCCCGTTCATTTGCCTATTCCAGTTCGTATGCTGAGGAGTGAGACAATAATCCGACATCAAAGGAACTTTAGAGTGCAAAACAGCAAGCATATATCTTTGCCTAAAGCCATTTATCCTGGCATTATTGCTTTCTTACCGTGAAAGTGATAAAATATGCAATTATTAATTGCGATATCGGAGGAGTATTATGCGCTGCGCAAGCTATATGCTTAAAGACGGGGCTGTGAAGTTAACAGAACATGTAAAGCTAAGAGAGGAATACTTCGGAGGCATCGTTTTTAATAAATGTACGGGCGATACCCTTGAAGTTGACCGCGAAACATTTGAAATGCTTGCAATGTTGCAAAAAGCAGGCGCAAATGATATGCGCCCTTTATCGAGGCGAAAACAAACCCGCGATATTCTGAGCGTATTATTGGAATTGAACATAATTGAATATTCGCCGCTAGAGAAGCCTGATATACCGCAGTATCAGGAAACGCAAAAAGAAAATGGCGCGCCGCTTGAAATGAACCGCCGTTGCAATTATCTGTCTGCTCCGGAAACCGTTCATTTGGCTGTGACTTATCGTTGCAGTGAAAGCTGCCCTGATTGCTACGTGCGAAAACATGCGCTGTTCGCGGATTATGAACTGGAAACGCCGGAAATTTTCAGAATAATAGATATTCTCGCCGACAACGGGGTGTTTCAATTAGCTGTCGGCGGCGGAGAGCCGTTCATGCGGACTGATTTAACAGATATTATCGGCCATGCCTCCCAAAATGGCTTGGTTGTGCATGTTACGACGGGACAGTACATACTGAAGCCGCAATATCTTAATGCGTTAAGACATATCAAATCGTTGCATGTCGGCATACGATCTGAAGAATTGGCGCATGACTCTGCAAATGCATCTGCAAAACTACGCATGCTTGCGGATTGCGTCCGCAATGCGGGCGCAGGTATCGGAGCAAATCTCATAATGACGCGGTTTACTTTGCAGAATATCGACATGCTGACCGAACTGTTGATGTCATGCGGGTTTAAACGGCTCATATTTTTGCGCTACAAGCCCATAGCCGACCAAGAAAGGTGGAATGCTGAGAATCCCGGCGCGGACGAGCTGAAATCGTTTAAAAATTGGCTTATTAAAGCAAAAAGCGCGTACCCTCAAATAATGTTTAGGATTGATTGCGCGTCCTCTTTTCTCATTCGGGACGCAGACTTGCCGACCGCCTTATACGCAGGCGTAAAAGGTTGCTCCGCAGGCGATCGAATCATATCTATAGCGCCTGACGGCTCCGTTTATCCGTGTTCGCAATTTGCCGGGCGTGATTGCAGTGCCGGCAATTTGACGCGCGATACATTCAAAGCCATATGGCATGAAAGCGAATTGTTGAAGAAATACCGAAACTTCAGGCAAGACGCAGCTTTTAAGAACGGCTTGTGCGGCCGGTGCGGAGCAAATCAATTCTGCGGAGGCTGCCGAGCTATCGCGAAAGATGCTTATGCCCTTGGCATAGGAAGCGAAGCGTTTTGCCCGATAGAATAAGATATGTTGATTGCAGCCATATGTACCAAATCAGTATAGTCAGATATACTGCTTTGACATACTGCCTTGCATTGGATAGTTCCGATTTTGATGTCGGATTATACAATTAGTGCGAAATGTGGATATAGTCATTTCGCACCCTTTAATGGACTCTCAGGCATCAAAATCCGTACATTTGACTGCAAAGAGGTATAAATGCAAGCGGAGGGATTTCATGAAGATCTTAAGCGTAAGGCGCGGATTTGCTTCAGACCACAGTTCTACATCATATGAGTTTCTGGCGGTTGATAAACCGCTAAGTAAAAATGATATCCTGGAAGTGTCTAAACTGTCAAGACGCGCCGATCCCACGTCAAGGCAGGTTAATTTCATTTATCATGTAGACGGCTACGATATTCCCGGAGGCTGGGAAAAGTTAATGGAGAAGTATTATGATATTATGTATCGAGAGGATTATGACTGGTGGACGCTCTCGATGGCATGGATCGCAACTCCTGGTCAGTACGACGAGTTGCGTCATTTCGCATTTGACGGTGAACACGATGAAGCGAGCTTAGGCATTAATGTGTCGAATGACAAACGCCGAATAACAGTAACACTTAGCTGTACTCTTGACACTTCTGACATATATTACGGCTATGATGAAGACGGCGAAACCGAAGCATTTGAAACAGACGATCCGTTGTTAAATCTGCTTACGCGGATTCGTCAGCAACTAGTAAGAGGTGATTACAGAGCTCTATACGCTGTTTGGGAAAAGTACGGCGATGTAAACGGCGAACTTGCGCCACCCAAGCCTCAAGACCTTAAGACAGGTCAAGGAGCAGTCAAGAATTTCAAAAAGATGCTCATTTAAATTGAAATATGAGCGAAAGAAGGTAAAATGTCAATCACCCCATAGCTAAAGCTAGGGGCTTAGCAATAAGTCCTGATTGACTAGCCTAAGCTTCCATCGAGAAGCTACGCTGTCCAAGAATACATAGGTACTCCGGAGCGTTTGCTCTAACTCCGGATTCTACGGCTTATGGTTAAACAGTCCTTAGGGGAA
>JAISZB010000173.1 GCA_031269465.1 Clostridiales bacterium
TTCTGAATATCGAAAGCTGCAACCTCTACAACTACTTTCGCAGTCGGCAATATCTTATGTACGTTGCCCGCCGTTTTAATATGGGTCTGAATTTTATGCTCAATAGAAGGAGCCAGCCAGCCCTTGTGCTTCGACCGGACGCGATTGTTGAAGCGGGGCTTGCGATGCCTTGCCTTCCTATTGCGCCTCGCACTCCTGAAAGCTCTTCTCGTCGAAGGCAAATCTACTATATCAGTCCTCAGCTCCGCCTCGGCGGCGTACAATTCTTCCTTCTCCGCAGCCGCGGAAATGCCTATAGCTTTGCCTCCCGCATCTACTCCTAGATTTATCGGCCAGGTATATTCCGCGCTTTCATACAGCAATTGGATTGCAGAAGGCTCAAGCTTTGCAACCTTCGCCATTCCATCCTTTAGCAAATGCCCTGCTTTTCCACGGCGCTTTGTAGGCATCAGGGGCTTTCCATTCTTATTCAGAACATAAGCCATATATCTTCCTCCTATGCGCTGCTGGCGCATAATCCCCTATCTCTAGGGCAGGCCGCCCTTCGTCAATGCTGTTCCAAGGTTTTGCATGCCTGCAACGCTGTCCCTTCCCCTAGAGGACTGTTCAGCCGCAGGCCGTAGTGTCCGGAGCTGGAGCAAACGCCCCGGAGTACCTATGTATTCTTGGACAGCGTAGTCAGTTAAGACTTAGGCTAGCCGATCAGGACTTGCAATTGCAAGCCCCTAGCTTTAGCTATGGGGTGATTGACTTTCTCAAGCGCCCATTTTGCAAGGTACAGGTGCATTCTCGCTTTTCGCCCAGCTAAGTTTGAGACCTGTCAATCTTGGCTGCAAAGCCTCGCTTCAACGCCTTTTGCGGCTTAAAGCTGCGGGATTGATTGGACTTGCAGGAGAAGGGAGGCGCTAGCCATTTTCATCAACTTCCCTGCTCGGCAGGAATGTTTCTAACCAATTCAACGCTTAGAAGAAGCTTCATCAAATCATCTTCATACTCAGAGAAATACTCTCTGGGCGCAATCGAATGAAGGCGGAAGTCTTCATACTCAGTCTGCACATAAGCGTCCAGGCAACGGTTGACCCCAATGTCGTAATATATTATCCATGCAGGGTACAAAAGTTTGCCGCTTAACTCTTTTGACGCGCTGATCTCGATGACATTCAAATCTCCCTCAGCTTTTTTAAGCTGAGACAATACATCTTCACTGCCGTTTCCAGCGGGCGGGTATACGTCTGTTTGAAGCAGAACTGAGTTGTCCAGCATGTATGCGCAGCCTGCGATGATTTCATCAAGGTTGGACGAGTCGAAATTCAGCCGTTTTGAATTCAGCAGGTACTGGGCGCTGTAGAGGCTTACGGTTTTTGATGTTGGCTCCCAAGCCACCTCGAAGCCCAGCGTTTCTGCTATGAATCGCAGAGGCACCATTGTTCTGCCGTCGCATATCACTGGAGGAGAGTCCAGCGTTTCAACTCGGATTCCGGATGGGGTGCCGTCGGGGTGAAATGAGTTCAAAGTTGCGGAAGGATCTCCTATCGTCATTATAAGCAGCGGCTGATCCGATGACGGGGCATAGACTATTACCCTTTTTTCCTCTCCGTACCAGTCAACAGCGCAGCCTATGGCTTCAGAAATCGCTCTTACAGGAACCATCGTTCTGTCGTTTTCTATAATTGGAGGTACATCAGAATGAATTTGCGCAAGATCTACGAAGATGTCGATTTCATCGACTCCTCCCATTGCCGGAATTGATGTTGCCCCAACAAGCGCTAAGGCTAGAAGTATCGCCTTGATTTTATGCAAAGTGAACCCTCTTTCTCAACTACTGTCATATTTGGCATTTTGACGCAACGCGCCCCAATGAGACCAATAAAAATAATATATCATGCGCAATTAAAAATGGCAAGTGTTATGCGTTATGACACTGTGATATCCTTTCATGCTAGATAGATTGAATCTAGAAATCAGGAGAGTATAACACTCCTTATATAATGTAAATGCTTGTCTTTGTGGTTTCTACAATACAGTATCGCACATGTGACTTAGTTTAGTCAGGCTCTAGGCATGATGATTTGTTCGGTGATATTCGCCAGTCTGCCGCGTTTTTGTTCAATATTTAGGAGTTCAAAGAAAAATCCAGGAGTTTCAAAAAGATGGACTGCCTGCGGAAGAATTCGAATTGCGTCGGGCGGCCTCGCTTCAGAATTTCCTTAAATCCGCCCAGCTCCATCGAAACTGGCAGGCTCCCAAGGAATGATGGAAGAATTTTGCCGTGGATTTTCCTCATGATATTTTGCATGATATCCGCAATATATCCAGAAAGAGGGATTATACAATGCACAAAGGACGCGAAGGCTTGTCTTTCAATGCAAGAAGGGGATCGGCGAGGGGGTTTCGCTGCCGATACCAAGTCGGGCTTCTAGGCGAAAACCGACGGATGCTTTATCTGAAACTGCCAGTTCGACTTCCAGCGCTGGCCTGCAATGAAGGCTGAGAGTGGATTCCCTTCGCCGCTGCGGCGCGCCATGGCGGGATCATGGCTCCCAAGCGCGCGGCTTGAATTGATGCATGTTCCGTCTATAGGGATTTTTACTCAATTTCCGCATGCTCCTTGATTTCTTGTCCTTCAGGCCCTCAAGAGGGCGTCAGCGGGCATTTCCCGCAGCATAGGGAAGGCGGCCTGTTTCGCGTTCAGAATCTTCCCTATGCCTCTTGTAAAATTTCTTTCTCCTTAAAAGCGTCAGCCGGCCATTCCATCATGGAGAAAAGGCATAAAATCGACGATATTCCCGGCTTCTCCCGCCCCTGCAGCAGACGTTCCATTTCCGCAGCGCCCGCTTGCAGGCGCATTGGACTTGGACTTCAGCTCCGGACGGCCGTCGTCGACCGAGTCTGCCCCGATTCCATAAAGATCGGCAAAGATTTCGGCGCCCATGATTTCTTGGCTGGAGCTTTTCGACGGCGTAAAACGGCCTCCCCGCCGACGCTGGCTGTTGCCGGCGCCGTTAATCCGCATTGCCTTGTCTTCGCTAATTTATGGTTCTGGCCGGTTTTTGCGAGAATATTCAATATATGCAATTCAGGTCATGTTGTTGCATACTTAAGACTCTAAAAAGAAGATGCGGACTGCACTGAAATGCAGCGGAATCGGCACTGCGTGCGATCCGTTTGCCGCTTGCAAGGGGACGTTGCCTGGATCCCGCGGGATCGGCCTCCCGGGCAATGCGGATGCGTCACACAAAGAAGCGCCCGTGCATGCGACTGTGCGGACGCTCTTTGATGCTTCCCTTTCAGTTAATCCAATCCGCCGAGAACTCCCGGCAGATTCCGCTGCATTTGAGCGGCCTGCGCTCTGTTTGCGATAATCACGGCCATTTCCTGCCGCAGCAAGCTGAAAGGCGAAGCAGAGTACGACGCGCCGCCAACCTCCACTGACATTATTTCCGGAATTTTGAACGATGGCGAGGACAAGAGTCGTTATGGCAAAGCCGCTGATCCGGCAAATGTATTCAACTTAGAATAATGGGTCTTTAAACTCTAGTGGGTACTGCCCTGCGCCCCAGTGCCGATTCCTTTGCAAGGTCGCTGTAGTCCACACCTTCTTTGAACGGCTTTAGAATGCAGCTGCTTGCCCTAAATTGACATGTATTGAATATTCTGCATTCGACGGAAAATTCACCGGAATATGAAATTGATGCACTCAAAGCTTGAAAAATCTGCCATCATATGCTAGAACGGCGTCGGTGCGGACGGAGATGGCAGGGAGGTCGCTTTATGCCCGCGAAAAGTTTTGATCAAGAAGCCGCAGGAACCGAGATCTTCTCTGATCTCTATGGAAGCGGGATGAATCGGCCGAGGACGGTCGCCCGGAGCTGAAGCCCTGGTCCAATGCGCCTGCAAGGCGGAGAGCAAGCGGGCGCTACGGAAATGGAACGCCTGCTGGAGGGAGCCCATGATCCCGCAATGGCGCACCACGACGGCGAGGGGAATCTGCGTTCGACCTTCAGTGCAGCCTAGCGCTGGAGGCCGAACTGGCGGCATTCGACAAAACAGTCGTTTCCCCGAGGTCAGTTTTCGCCGAAAAAAAGAAGCCCGGCTTGGCTCCAGGTTGCGAATGGGCGGAGGCGAGGAAAGGGCAAGAGAGGAAAAAAGACGCCGCGATCGCCGCTTCGGAAAGCTTCCGCGCCAGAAAGCGCCGCGCGAAGGAGAAAGCCGGGCCGGCGAAGAAAATCTTGACGGAGAAGAAAGATGCGGACGGAAAGGCGAAAGCCGCCGAAAAACACTGAAGTTTCGGGGCCTATATCGGAACCCTAAATGCCGGGGCCGCCGTATGCGGCAAGATTCTGCAAGAAAAGAATTTCAATGCCAGATTTGAGAGGCAAGCTGTCGCAAAGCTTCGAAGAGATCATGTCCATGCTCGGCCTGTTTAGCTCCCCAGGCCTCGCCGCATCGGCCGGAGCGTCGTTGCGCGGATCCGCAGGCGCATGTTGCGCCATTCTTTGAATAAAGAGATTTATTTATATCTCGAAAATATAAATCTTGATACATTGCATTATCCTGCATGCTAAACAGCTAAAAATAGGATTTTGTAAAATAAAAAGCCAGAATTCCTTTAAACAGCAGCCGTATAGAAGTAGCCTTTTCCCCTATTGGCGGATAAGCTCTTAATGAGAATTACCTCATTATTTATGATTCGGGCGTCAAAAGCCTGTTTAGAACAAAAACGGGTGGAGAATGGCTTATTTAAGCCATTCTTGCAGGGCAAATTTCCTAATGCTTACTTTTGACACTCGAACCTTTATTAAGAATTATATCGTTTTTACTTTAAAGCTTAATATTGGACGCCTGTTTTAAAACATCGGCCCGTAAAGTTGATCCAAAGTATTGAGAATATGACAAATCCCACAAATCTTTCGGAAATTTTTTCTGGATGGAAGGTATGTATCTATCGCCGACTTCAGGTATCCAAAACTCAATCAACTTGTATTTGCCGGCGCCGTCTTTTTCTAAAGTAATCGCAACCGAGGTGCTTACGCCAACGCCTTGTTCCAATTTACCGCCTTTTTTGTTGTATACTTGGTATAAGGCCGTCGCATAGGCCGTCGTAACGCTTCCATCCGTCGCGACTTTCAAGGTGATGTGCGATTGGAGGGGAAAGTCTCCGCCGCCATGCAAATCCCCAAATCCGGCTATAATGGCTTCGGCGATGGCCTTGTCGAGGGCGTCCACAGCCTGGCTTTCAACATAGCCCTTCGACGAGTCGATCGAAATCGCGTTCTTTCCGCCGTCCCAGCCGACGCCTAGGTCCAAGACAGCCCCCAAGTCGCGCAGCTTAAAGTAATTGTATCCGTCGATGTTGTAGGCCGATATCGGAATCTTATCCATGTTTTCCACCAGACGCACGGCTTGCGTTGACAATGCCGCCGTTTTTTTCTCCGAGCCTTTCGATGCCATTTCCTCTCCGGTCGGCGCATACGCCGCCCCGGGAGTCAGAGTCATGGCGTTGCCTACGGCGTCCCATGCGATGGCGAACCGCTTTGCTCCGCCGTTCAGGGCGAAGGCCACGTCCCGTATCTTGAAATAGTTGTAGTCGTTGATGTTGTACGAATCAAAGGCTATCGGCTTTCCGTCCACCGAAACCGTCGAGCTTGTGGGGGTCGCCGCTATAGCTCCAAATGCCGGGGCCGCCGGCGCCATCGGGGCTGCAAGCACGGCTGCGGCAGCCGCCAGTCCAATCAGTCCTGCCTTCATTGCTATGAACCGCCTTTCTCTGCGAGCCATGAAGGCGCAAATGATTAGCGGGCGCCTCATCCTCGCCGTTCTCCATTTACATGTGCGCCTTCATGGCTATGGAATCATTTATGGATCTTAGTCGTTTGCGTAATTAGGAGAAAAGAAGAATCGATAATCATAATTTGTCAACTCGGATGTAGAAAAGCTTGCCTCATGCTGATCTGAATTGTGCGCGTTATATAGCATTGCAACCGTGTCATTCGCGACAATGAATGCGACATGGGAATAGCCGGTTTTCCAAAGGATGAAGCCGCCTGCGGCAACTTGGGATCTAAGGCATTCGTAAAAATACTGCTTGCCTGACGTGCCTTGATTGTTTGGCCATGTACCTCCAAAGCCCGATTTTGATGCCTGAGTATCCACTTTC
>JAISZB010000242.1 GCA_031269465.1 Clostridiales bacterium
GGTTCAGATGCCGGATGGGCGAAAAGGCTTTATTTTTGGGAGGCGATCAAGCGGAAGCTTTGATGTCCGCACGTTGGACGGAACAAAGCTGTCTGCGGGAATCAGCTGTAAGAAGCTCAAGCCTCTGGAGAAGCGCAAAACAATATTGACGGAAAGGAGCATGCGGCTTCCTCCTCATGCCTAAAGGCAGGGGTATCCGCCGCATAACAACTGCGATGAAGTCTCCAGCCTGCGGAAAGCCTATCGCTAGGCAGGCAATGGAGGCGTCTATAAAAATGAGCGAGGACGAAAAGACATATGCTGATTTGCTGTCAAATGCACTTATTCTGGAGCTTGAATGTAGCGAGTGCGAAATACCGTTATTGGCATTTAACGGCATTTCGCACCTTGAAAGTGGAAAGCAAAGCTCCAAAATCGGTAAATATGAATGCGCATCCGCATATGCAAAAAGCGAGAAGCTTCAGCCGGACTTGCTAAGGCGTTCAGCATGTGAGGGGATGATGGTTATAAACGCTAAGATAGGTGAGATTGTTAGTCATCAGAGAGCATTCTTTGAAAAAGGCGAGTCGTTGAACCTGTCATTTCGGATGGATGCTTTACAGAAGCTTCAGATGGGATTAATCGAGAATGAATCCGAGATACTGGATGCTCTGCTCGAAGATCTTTGCAAGACTCACATTGAAGGATATATGACGGAAATTGGCATCGTCAGGGAAGATCTGAGATTCGCAATCCGTCATCTCCCGGGCTGGGTGAAACCCAAGCCCAAGAGAACCCCTATTGCGCAATTCATTTCGAAGAGCTATGAGGTCTGCAGCCCCTATGGGCTGGCTCTTGTCATGTCACCGTGGAACTATCCGATCCAGCTGAGCCTGGTGCCGCTTATCGGCTCCATATCCGCAGGGAATTGCACAATTTTGAAGCCGTCCGCGCTCGCTCCAAAATCGTCTGAAGCCTTGTCCAAGCTGATAAGAAAATGCTTCCGCCCTGAATACATAGCGGTAGTTGAAGGCGGAAGAGAAGAAAACCAGGATTTGCTGGCGGAAAAGTTCGACTATATATTCTTTACAGGAAGCGCGTCTGTCGGACGGCATGTAATGGAATGCGCATCGAAGACGCTTACCCCGGTGAGTTTGGAGCTTGGTGGAAAGAGCCCTTGCATAGTCGATAGAACCGCAAACCTGCAAGTGGCCGCAAAGAGGATTGCATTCGGAAAGCTTCTTAATGCAGGCCAGACTTGCGTCGCGCCGGATTACCTGCTTATTGAAAGAAAGGTGAAAGACAAGTTTCTTCCTGAACTCTTCGCCGCGTTTGACTTGAGCTTTCCAGGCAAGGATTATGCAAATCTTCCCAAAATAGTCAGCAACAAGCATTTCCAGCGCCTCAAAGGGCTGATGAAATCGGGAAGAGCGGTATACGGAGGAGAGATTGACGAGGCGTCGGGGAGAATCATGCCTACAGTCATAGACGATGTCGAAACGGATGATCCGATTATGAAAGAAGAGATTTTCGGACCCTTGCTTCCGGTTGTAACTTATGATTCAGAGGATGAAGCGGTAAAATTCGTCAGCTCCCGCCCTCATCCTCTTGCACTCTACATATTTTCTGAGGATAGAGCAGCTCAGAGGCGCTTCATCAATACTCTTTCCTTTGGCGGCGGATGCATCAACGACACCATCATCCATTTGGCTACAACGCATATGGGTTTCGGCGGCGTCGGAGAAAGTGGAATGGGCAGCTACCACGGAAAGCGGAGCTTTGACTCTTTTTCCCACACAAAAAGCATCGTGGACAAATCGACGCTGATTGACTTGCCGATGAGATATCATCCATATAATGAAAGGAAAGATAAGTTGATTCGACTTTTCATCAAATAATTAATTGAGTTGCTATGCTGAGGTGCAGTAAATGCGCTGACTTGGGGCCGGATTATCCATGGAGCGCTGCATGCTGATTCGCGCATGAAATTATGCCGATTTGCAGCCCGATGCACCTAGGAAATTTCATACGAGTGTCAGCATGCCTAGGTGCATTTGACTGCAAATCAGTGTATAATCAAGACTTAAAATCGCAGCTTTACTATGAGCATCAGCATATGCCGTCAGGAGATGGAAAATATGGAGGGGATCATCAAGCGCTTACCAGGAGCAAGCGAGACGAGGCCGTTTCAAGTCAGGGACATATCTGAAAGGGATTTGCCTTTAGTAATGTCTGCGCAGGAACGCTCATTGGAGCTTTTGAATTATGATGAAAGCATATTCATCGCGACAGAAGAGGATTGTATCAGAGAATACATTTCAGAGGATAGGTTTTTGGCATTAGGAGTCTTCTCCAAGGATGAATTATGCGCTTACCTCTTTATGGATTTTGAAGCGTCACGAGAAGATTCCCTTGGCAAACTTATAGACCAGAAAAAAGAGATTCTGCCGCTTTCCAAGATAGCCATTCTTGACACCATCACCGTCGCGCCTGAATACCGAGGCAATAAGCTTCAGAGGAAGCTAGCCATACTTTGCTCCAGCGCAGCGAAGGACAAAGGAGCTGAGGCTGTTTACACAACAGTTTCAAGAACAAATTCATTTAGTCTGAAAAATCTGATAGAATCAGGGTTTACAGAGGCCGGCGAATTGCAGTTGCATGGCCAGGCCAGGGTTTTCATGAAAAAACTGCTATAGCGGCTTCTTTCATTCAGATGCTGATGGCAGTCAGACGCACCGGTTTTGGGGATGGCTCATCCGCTTTCGGATTGCATATTCCTGCCTATGGAACTATTCCAATGCTCATCAGCAAGTATACTGCTTTAGCATTGGATAGAAATGTGAATATAGTCATTTCGCACCCTTCAATGGACAGTTAGGCATCTAAATCGGTACTTTGACTTCAAAGCGGTATAAAATGACGCGGCTATCCAGCTGAATATACTGGTTTGCATCCAAATGCACCTGTCTTTGAGCTTGACTGTCCATAGCAATTCAGTATAATCAAGCTCAAAGATAGGAAATTTCTCATTAGCAAATCAGTATAGCTAAGCCATTTTATACTGGCTTGATTGTGAGGCTGCCCGTTTTGTCGGTTGATTATAGGGGATGAATGTAGTCAGTCAACCGACAAAATAGACATTTGACTTCATGTCTTTTCATCTGACCGCTGATGCGGCTCATGATTTTGAATTCCTGAACATTATTGACAGGAGGTCTGCATTATGGATTGATTCGCATAAATATAAAAACTGCAACCGACACTGCAGCCATAATCCCAAATAGAAGGGCATATAGGCGCCAGCCCCTGAATAGGTTTACATCATTGAAGTCCGGCAGTTTTTCAAGCAGTTTACGAAGGGTGCCAGCATCATTATTTTTGCCTGCAAAGCTTGACATTGGCAAAAAGTAGTACATCTGCTGATTCTTAAAAATAAGGAAGCCTTCAGCCAGTTCTAGCTTTGAAAACATATCGGACCACTTGAATGTGAAAAAGCCATACTCATTTGAGACGGAAAAACCTTCTTCGTAGAATTTGTACTGGTTTTTTGAATTAAGCAGGGGATGATTGCGGTATTCTTTCATCCACTGCCTTTTTGGCTTCATCATTATAATGGCCCCTGCAAGCAGCATCAAGATGAAAGTAAACGCAGACATTTCTCCTGCAATGCTTAAAACGGCAATCAGCTCAGAGGACGCAATGAGGCCGGCGGAAACGCGAGTTTTCTTTGTCAGCGTTGTACGCAACTTTATGTAGTCTTCCAAAGTGATTTCACAATCTGCCTTCAAGAGGGATTTGTATTTATCTTTTATCATATTTGGCGTATGCGACTCTCGCCTCAAATTCCATTAGGCGGGAGTCGCATGCGCTTTCTCACCCCTTTTCTTTTTCTCTGTTAGAATAGATGATATCCCAGTTAAAGGCTTTAGCTTCTTATAGCTTATGCCTGAGCTTAACTTCTCTCCGTCCAGCGTACGCACATCAAAGCTCCCGCTTGATCGCCGCCAGAAAATGAAGCCCTTGCGTCCGCCTGGCATTTGAACTCAGTCAAACAGCTGAAAGCCAAATGCATACTTTGGAGATTGATTCAATTTCCTATTTCCGCCTTTGTTGATAGTAGCCTTATGGAGCTGGCGATTGCGCTTCCCCGTTGCTTTCTGCATGTATACTGCTTTTCATATAAAACTACCTTTTTTGGAGCTTGATTATACAGCGAGTGCAAAATGCCGAGATCGGCATTTCGCACTCGCTGTATAATCAAGCTCCAAAAAAGTAACATTTGATGAAAAGCGGTATAGACTGCACTGCATCCAATGGAATGGACTTCGTATTGCCGCCGGTGCATATCGCGCCTGCCGCATGATCTTTTTCCAATCCATTTCTGATTCTCGTGTTTTTAGCGGTATAGCCGTATGCCGTGCCCGCATCCGTGTATTCTTCCTTTAGCCTGTTGTAGAACGCCCAGCGCATAATTCCCATGAATGCGGCATCTCGAAATGACTGTCCTCTTTTGAGATCTAGCTTCAATTTTCCCGCCCGATGCCGAAAGCGGCACCCCGATGCCCATGGGCATCCCGATAGCCGTCATGGCAATCCTTGCATAGCGCTGTCAGATTGTTCGGAGCATCGCCTCCGATCTTTCTGCTTTCAATATTATGGACGTCCAAAATGGGATTCTTGCAGCCTTTTCTGCCGTGGCATGCATGTCCGTCTCGGAACAAAACGTATTCCCCTACGTTCCAAAAGCCCATCTGATCACCGTTTTGATAATCCTTTCCTGATATATCAAGATTTTTGATTTTCTTCCTTTTGCGACTAGCACTTCTAAATTGACGGCGAGTCGATATCAAATCCACTATATCAGTCCTCAGCTTCACTTCAGCGTAATATAATTCCTCTTTTTCTGTAGTTGCTGAAATCCCTATCGTCTTGCTTCCTGCGTCTACTCCCAGGCTTATCAGCTACGTATATTCCGTGCTTTCAAACAACAGCTGGATTGCAAAAGGCTCAAGCTTCGCAACCTTAGCCTTGCCATCTTTTAGCAAGTGTCTTACTTTCCCGGCTTGCGGCTGAACAGTCCTAAAGGGAAGGGACAGTGCTGCAAGCATACAAAACCTTGGAATAACTTTGGCGAAGGGCAACCAGCCCTAGAAATAGGGAGTTAGGCGGAAGGTGGAAAATATGGTTTATGTTTTAAGCAAGGGCGGCAATCCATATGCGCGGCTTTTCTTCCGGCTTCTCCGGCCGGGCCGTTTAAGCGGCGGCCGCTTGGCGCGGCGGCCGAAGCCGCCGAGCTGCCCGCAGCTGTCCGTCATGCCGCGGCATTGACAGCGTCCGCGAAGCTTGAGGCTGGCCGCAAAAAGAGATCCTTTAGGGGAAGATGCCGGCCGCGCCCAGCCCGGATGCCCATTTCCGCAAGTTCAAGCCGGAGCTTTCCGCGCGCCGCTTTTCGCTCCGCCCTGAATTTTCAGTTTCTGCTTTTTGGGCGTCATTGCGCAGAACCCAGAGAATCGAATGCTTCGGGCTTTCCTCGCCGCCGCCGCTTCAGGTTCTCCCCTGCGAGCCCGCCGAATTCCGCCGGCCGCGCTTTCGCCTGCCCCAGCTCCAGTCCGAATAATGCGAATCCGTCCGCAATCGCCTTAAGAAAACGCTCGG
>JAISZB010000384.1 GCA_031269465.1 Clostridiales bacterium
GAAAAACCGCGCCCGCTTGCAGGCGAAAAACCGCGCCCGCTTGCAGGCGAAAAACCGCGCCCGCTTGCAGGCGAAAAACCGCGCCCGCTTGCAGGCGAAAAACCGCGCCCGCTTGCAGGCGAAAAACCGCGCCCGCTCGCAGGCGAAAAACCGCGCCCGCTTGCAGGCGAAAAACCGCGCCCGCTCGCAGGCGAAAGGCTGCGCCCGCTTTTTTCTAAAGCTGCATCCTCATGATTTCCCTGTAGCTCTCAATTATTTTATTTGTGGCTTGCACAGAAAAGTTCAAAGCAGAATAGGCTTTCTCCTGGGCAAGCATGACAGCTAAAATATCGTCAGTCCTGCCCGAAGCCAGATCTATCTGAGCCTGATCCGCTTTTATTTGAAGAGTGTTTATGTCCTTTAGAACATTTGCTGCGGCTTCGAATATTTCATCAAAGCTCTGTCCATGCGCACTTTGGGTTTGAAGCAATGCTGGCATATTAACAGCGCCGATTTCCGGCAACGCTCCTATTGCAGCCATAAATCCGCCTCCCATTCACATATGCATTCTGCATATGAAATTTACAATTTCAGCGCTTGACTGTGCATCAAGTGCGATTGATATCTGCAATTCGCACCTTTAAAAAGCTGGTTGCAGTTAAGAATATCAACGCCAGCAGACAGTCAAGCTCCAAAACAGGAATACAGATTTGCAGTCAAATGTACCTATTTTAGAGCATGATTATCCATTGACGCCTTTATAATCAAGCTGCAAAATAGGAACTTTCAATGCATATCAGTACACATTCGACTGCATGTCGGCATATTCTAATTATCCTACCTGCTGATTTCCATCGTCTTGGCTATCATGGCCTTTGTGTTTGCAATGGCCGTGACGTTTGCTTCATATGATCTGCTGGCAGAGATCATGTCCACCATCTCTTCAACAATATTTACATTCGGCATGCTTACATAGCCGTCTTCATCAGCGTCCGGATGCCCTGGTTCGTGAACCTTGGGTCCTGGGAGGCTGTCTTTGGCAATCTCCGCAACTCTGACCCCTCCCTGCCTGAGCGGCCGTCTTGCTGCTAAGCGGCTGGGGCCCGCGAGAGTTGAATCAGCGATGGCAAATGCATCATCCAAGGCGCTTTCGAAGCCAATTTCCTCGAAGATAGCCGCCCTTCTTTGATAAGGGCCCCCTTCAGCGGATCGCGTCGTGTTGATATTCGCTATATTTTGAGATATCACATCCATCCTCAGGCGCTGCGCGCCAAGTCCCGATGCGCTTGAATCCAATGAACCGAAAAAAGACATGTCTTCACCTTCCAGATACAACAAGATTTATGCGCTTGTTCATGTTTATAATGCAGCTTGCCAAGGCGTCATATTTGGCGGAATTCTTGTAAAGAGACACCATTTCAGACTCCATGTCCACATTATTTCCATCCAAGCGGTATTGATTGACTTCATAAACCTTTTCAACTTCCATCTTAACCTTGGACAGATCCACTTTTCCAGCGCCTGCGCCGTCCTCCAAAGCCCTTTGAAGGGAGCGTTCAAAGCTTACCGCTGATTTTTTAAACATTGGCGTGTCAACATTGGCAATATTGACGCTGATGACGCTGTTTCTAAGGGCTGAAGCCTGCATGGCCAAGCCAACTATATCTTCATTTCTGTACAAGCTCTCAAGCATCGTTTTCACTGTCCCCTTTCCATAGACTTTATACCGCTCCTACGCTGCGCATTAATCTATTAAGCGTGAAGACAATCCCTAAATGACGATGCCTTTATTTTTCACCAAACTTTGCATTTTATGAAAAAAAATGAGCCTCTTGGAAATAAACCAAGAGACCCAAATACCAATCATACCTAAAAATCGGCTTTCTAAGCCATTATTGCCATTGATTACCTTATTAAAACAAAAACTTACAATTAATCCATGTCCTAACATTCTCCTAATGCCTCTGCGCCATTTCCTATGTCTTTCCGATACATCATGCCTTGAAAGCTGATTGCCGGCACCGCCTCGTAAACAGCCCGCGCCGCTGATTCTGCATCTTCTCCGAGGCAGACAAGATCCAAAACCCGGCCGCCATTTGTCACTGTGCAAGACGCGCCGTCAGCTCCAGTTTCCTCAGCTGTTCCCGCATGAAAAACCAGCAAGCGTTCAGGAGTCTGCTGAAGCCCTGATATAGAGCGCCCTTTTATGTAGCTTCCGGGATATCCGTCAGAAGCCAGAACAACGCAGGCAGAGGCCCTGCCGTCCCATTCCAGGCTGATCTTATCCAATTCTCCGTTTACCACTGCCAGAATCACATCAAGAAGGTTGGTTCTAAGCCTGGGAAGAACCGCTTGCGCTTCCGGATCTCCCAATCGGCAGTTGTACTCTATTACCTTGGGGCCGGAAGATGTAAGCATCAATCCGAAATATATGATCCCTTTATATACGATTCCCTCGCCTTTTAGCGCTTCAAGGGTGGGCATGAAGATCTCGCGCATGCACGCCTTCTCAATTTCAGGCGTGTATCCGGGCGCTGGGGATACGGCGCCCATTCCCCCAGTATTAGCTCCCTTGTCTCCATCAAGCGCCCGCTTGTAATCCTTTGCGCTTGCCATCAAAGCTAGCGTTTTGCCGTCGCAAAAGGCAAGCACCGAAACTTCAGGGCCTTCCAGCTTATCTTCTACAACTACCTTTTCACCGGCTTCAGCAAACTGCTGATCCAATAAAAGCCTTCTCAGCGCGTTGTCGGCCTGCTCGAAAGTCTCGCATACCAAAACTCCCTTGCCTGCGGCAAGGCCGTCGGCCTTTACGACTAGCGGAGCGCCGTGATCCCTGGCGTAGGCGGAGGCGTTCTCATAGTCGTGGAACACGGCGCAGGAGGCTGTCGGTATATGGTGCTTTTCCATAAAGCCCTTCGCATAGGCCTTGCTGCCTTCAAGAAGCGCCGCCTTCTTAGTCGGACCGAAGATTCTGAGGTTTTCCTTTTCGAAGTAGTTCACTATTCCCCGCACTAAAGGCTCTTCCGTTCCAACTATAGTCAGATCTATATGCTCCCGCTTCGCGAAGGCAGCCAAACCATGCATATCATTGGCTGATATAGGCACAATGACTGCCATTTCCCGCATGCCGCTGTTGCCGGGAGCGCAGTACAGCAAAATCTCCGGATTGTCCCGCTTTAACTTCCAAATAATAGCGTGCTCCCGGCCACCTGAACCAACTACCAGCACTTTCATATGTCTCCTCCAATACGCGCTTTTCCCTCTGATATCAAGCGGACAGCCTCAGGGAGCAGAATCCATTCCGCTTCTTCCATGACGCGCTTCTGAAGCGTCTGAGGCGTGTCTGCCGGCTGCACCCGCACAGCCTTCTGCATGATGATCCTTCCCGTATCAGCGCCTTCATCCACAAAGTGCACAGTAGCGCCTGTGATGCCCGCCCCGCTTGCAATCACGGCCTCATGAACTTTGATGCCATAAAATCCTCTGCCGCAAAATGCGGGAATAAGGGATGGATGTATATTTATGATCCTGTCGCGGTACGCATTAATGAATCTGGATCCCAAAATCGGAATAAACCCCGCGAGCACAACCAGCTTCACGCCATGCTCCGCCAGGCGAAGCATTATTTCATCCTCAAAGGCATCTCGGCTAGCAAAGCTTGAAATTCTAACGCAAAACGCTGGGATTTCGCTTGCTCTCGCTCTCTCCAGAGCAAATGCGGATGGGTTGTTTGAAATGACGACTGCAATATGAAAGGGAGCTCCGCTTTTTTCAGAATCAATCAAAGCTTGGAGGTTTGTCCCTCCTCCAGAGCAGAGCGCTCCTATCTTTAGCATAGCTCTACTGCCCGTCCGTCTTCGGCCTCCCCGACTTCTCCTATGACGCTCGCGCTCTCCCCGAGCTTTCTGAGCTCCTCCAGCGCTATAGGCGCCTCGTCCTTCGATATGACCATTGCCATTCCTATCCCCATGTTAAAAACATTGTACATCTCGGCTTCACTAATTTCTCCCGCTTGTTGGATCAGTTTGAATATCGGCAGCACTTCCCATGTTCCGCGCCTTATCCTGACGCTTAATCCCTTCTTAAGCATACGCGGCATATTCTCGATGAATCCTCCGCCTGTTACATTGCAAAGGGCCTTAATCTCAATTTTCTCTTTCAGGGCTAGGATTGACTTGGCGTAAATCCTAGTCGGCTTTAGAAGCTCCTCGCCAAGAGTAGTGCCTAGAGTTTGGATGTACTCTTTTACAGAGTTCTCATTGAGCCTTAGCAGATTTCTAACAAGGGAAAAACCGTTGGAATGAAGCCCGCTGGATTTAAGTCCAATTACGGCGTCTCCAGGCGAAGCCTTGTCTGTTCCGATGCGCTTGGCGTTGTCAACTATTCCGCAGACGAATCCCGCAAGATCATATTCGCCAGGTTGATAGAACCCCGGCATCTCCGCAGTCTCTCCGCCTATCAAAGAGGCTCCCGCCGCAAGGCAGCCGTCGGCTACGCCTTTGGCGATGCTTTCAACCAAAGAGGGGATGTTTTTGCCTAAAGCCAAGTAGTCCAGGAAAAACAGAGGCTCCGCGCCGCAGCATATGATATCGTTTACGCACATGGCAACGCAGTCTTGCCCCACCGTATCATGCCTGTTCATAATGAACGCGATTTTTAGCTTGGTTCCGACTCCGTCGGTTCCTGAAACAAGTACCGGATCCTGCATTGACTTGGCCTGCGCAATGGAAAATAGCGCGTTGAATCCTCCTATATCGGAAAGAACTTCTGGGCGGAATGTAGCCCTGGCATGAGATTTTATCAGTTCAACAGCCGTGTATCCCGCTTCCACGTCCACTCCTGAAGCCTTGTATGTCTGTCCCAAAAACATCTCCCCTTTATTTAAGGACGCGTTCAAAGATAACTTGAGCATGCCGCTTAAGGCGCGCGTTTTGGCGCAGCCTGACTGATCGGCGTTAAATGGCTTCCGCGAAATGCCTGACATTCATATTATTTTTGAAAGCGTCCTATTCGCTCAACGCAATATACATATATTAACATATAAATAAAAATCATTCAAAGCAATAATTGCTGATTTTGTGGAAATATAAACCATTAGTGTTTGCGCGGGATTCGTTAAAACATGCCGATGAGCAGTCAAATGCAAAGCTCGAAAATCGGAGTACTCATATGCAAATCAGTATATTTGCTCTTCTATGCGCATCTGTTGAGACGGCAATATTAACGGATGAGCTATAAGAAGTTTAAATTTTCTTAGGAAATTGTCCGGAAAGCGTGCGCCTTAAAGCAAGCGCCTTAAAGCAAGCGCCGGAGGAAACAGATCAGGATCTCCCGCCGAGCATTTGAAATCCAGTTCCAACCCGCGCTGGAATGCGCCTGCGAATTTCTTTTCAAAGCCAGGCTTGGCGGAGAAGAGCTCCTCCATAATCAAGTCCGCCCTGCGAGCATTCCCGCCTTTAAAAAACGATGCGGCGTCCGACAGCGCCTTGTCTTCCGGATGGGGGATTCTCAGAAGCGGGTTCATAGCTGCTATCGCAGCCGCATTCACATCTTTCTCGCTTAGGCGGAGATTTAATAAATGCTCCGGGATCCTCCTGAAAGCTTCAAATGTCCTTTCCGGGCATGGGTCATCATGCGAAAACAGAAGGCACCCGCTTTCATCTATTCTAAGCCCTGCGTCGTACGCTCCGCCCTTCGCCCTGATTTCATCAAGCATGAATCCGTCTGAAACAATCCTCTCAATCAGCGCCATCTCTGCCGAATACTCGCTTTCAAGAGGAAATGCCATGGCGCAGCAGTTCACCTGACTGGGAGCAGCCAGGCCTTCACTTTCCGAGAGAAGGCAAAGCGCGTTCCTCGCTCTTTGAGAGCCGGAGGGAAGTTCTTGCGACATGCGCTCAATCCCGTTAAGAAGACTTTCCGCCGCGATTCCTGATATGCACGCGGAAAATCCGGGTTTGCTTAAAATCTCCCGCCTGGCCTCATTAATGAGGCAGGCTCCGGTTCGCGCGCTTAAAAGGCCTTCCAAGCATTCAAGGCCAGCCGAAAGCTGCTGCAGCGCGGCGCTCTCCTCAAAGCGGGATGCCGCCCGCTTGGCTGGCAAATCTTTGTCTTTTACAAGGCATTTCCCAAGCTTTTCTATAGAATCCTCGATGATGCTCATCCAGTCCGCTTCATTAAAATCTAAAGTTATAGCTTCACGCATCAGATCCAATAGACGCGGGGCGTTTTCGGGCAGGCATTTGCCTCTGGCCAAAAACCTCAAGGAAGGGCCTCCGTCGGCGCAGCGGTGGCAGACGCTCGCAAAGCTGAGCCTGCCAATGCCTGAAGCGCCTTTTTCCAAGCGTGAGCTCGCCCGCGCAAATGCCATCCTCGCCGCATAGACAAGAGGGATGAGCTTTTCATGCAGGAATGAAGCGTCAAAGTACAGATCTATGTATGCTATGCCATTAGACGTTTTGAGCCTGTTCAAAATTGAGACTCCATTTTCCTTAAAAGCTTCAGGCTCGCCATAAAGCGGTTTAGGCAAGCTGGACTTCTTTATTGTTGGGATGGAGTTGAAATGAAAAGGCTCTTCCCTTTCACATTTCATAAATCTTTCATCTTCAGCCGCTACATGTTTCTCCTGCAGCTGGCTAAGTCGATGCTCCTGCGGGGCAGGACTTGACGAATCCGCGTAAACGCCGGGACTTTTCGCAAGGCAGCTGACCGCGCTTAAAAACAAGCTTTTGTCTTTTTTAAGCTGCTCTATGGCGCTCTCTGGCTCAAGTCTGCCGAATGGGTTAAGACTATTGGCCCAGCAAGGAATTATTTTCAAAATCCATGACAGGCCTATGGGCTTATAGCCGGTTTTTCTCTCAATAACATCAAGCTTTAAGCCTTCTAGGTGAGCGTGGTACTGCCTGTCTGAGATTTTTTTAAGCGCTTTGAGGCTCTGGGCGAGAGCTTTGGATATCTGCTCCGCAGGAGCTTTAGATATGAACCCCAGAAAGCCTGTAAAGGAGTCAAGATCCAAAATTCCTTCAACAGGCTCGCTTCCGGGAAGAAATGATCTCGGCAAATGAGCTCCATCGCCCGCCAGAATCCGCATCAGAAGCTTAAAAGCCATTTCTTTATTTGAGTCTCCTATCACTCCCAAACTGTAAAAGACGCCTTTTAAGGAAGCGTCGCCCGACGGCTCAGACGATAAGCCGCGAACGCTCACACCCGTTTTTTCGGAATCTTGCTCGCTTGGAGCCTCTTTTTTAACTTGATCGGCCCTTTTAAGGCTAGTTGCGGCATTTTCGCTTTTATGAAGATACTCTTCTATCATGAGGATGACTTCTTCTTCAATCATGTTTCCGTAAAGGCAAAAAATGCAGTTTTCTGGCCTATAGTACTTCTCAATGTAATCAAGCGTCTTTTCAAATGTGAGATTCTTCATGCCTTCGGGAGTGCCTGCAACTGAATATGCGAAGGGGCTGTCTTTGAAGAGCTTCATCTTCGCGTTTAGCTTCAGGCGCTCTTCCGGGTTGGAATAGATGGATTTGGATTCAGAAAAGGCAACGCCCCTGAATTGGAGCGTCCCATTTTTGGCAGAGCTGCTTAAAACCTCCCGCAGAAAGATTTCAGGCCTGTCTTTTATAAGGGATGAGAAAAGACCATCCAGGTAAACCTCAGCCATTTTTTTGAAATCTTCATGCGATCGGCTCGCAACCGGGAAGATTGTGAAGTCCTGGTAGGTTATCGCGTTTAAATAGGTATATATGGAGCTTCTCGCAAGCTCTCCAAATGGATCCTTCTCAGGATGCTTGAGGGATCCGCACAATGCGCAGTGCTCAGCGGCGTGGGCTATTCCGGTGTTGTCGGAAAGCGGGGTTTTAAATGCGACGGCAAACACATTGTTGTCATCATCAGCCTTCAAATGGACAAGCGCAGCGCCGCTTGGGTGCGAGTAGAAGCGCCCTTCGGCTCCAATCTCGCGAAGCGCGCGGCTTTGCTCCAGCTTAAAATACATTATAGCACAACCTGTCAAAAATAGTTCAATCAAGAGATGATTGCTTGGAAAAAAGACTCGGCCGCGCTTCAGAGCTCAACGATTTTGGAACTTGCATTTGCAGTCGAACGCTCCTATTTTGGAGGTTGGCTGTACGCTGGCGCTGATATTCTTAAATGCTGAATTTAGCGCATTCAAAGTGCGAAATGCCGATAACAATCGCGCTCGCTGTTAAGCCAACCTCCAAAATTCGCAACTTTCATATCCTCATAAGACAGTCATCGCTAATTATTATACCAAAGAATTCTTGCTTGTGAAATAGAGAAGTTTTAGCGCTCTCCTTCAGCTGCGTCGGCATTCTTCAATCCTTGGCCGGCGCATTTAGCTTGACTATTCTTCGAAAGCGCTTTAATCCTACCCAAATAAAACTTCAAGTGGGCGTCATCATAAAAATGCGTTCAGGGATCTTCTCCTTACTTCCCTGTTGCAACTCCTGCCTTTTCCAACTCTCCTCCGGTCGCGGCAAGTATTTCTATTACGACTTTCCCTTCGCGCTCATCCGCCTCAGCTGCCCCCCCATGCGCAAGCTTTCCAAAGAGAACTTCGTTTATCATCGGCTTTTTCACTTCATTCTCCACAACGCGCATTATCTCCCTGGCGCCAAACTCTTCAGAAGTGCCTTTTTTGGCTATATATCGAAGCAGGCGCTCTGAAGCGGTAAGCGTTATCTTTTTCGCCTTAAGCTTATCGGCAAGGGAGTTGAAGGCTTTTTGGGATATTTGCACGGCCATGGCGTCGTCAACGTTTCTGAAAGTGACAACCCCGTCCAAGCGATTCCTGAATTCAGGGCTGAAGACTCTCTCTATCTCTTTATCAATGGCGCCGATGTTGGTTTTTTCCTCAAACCCGATTAGCCTTCGGTTCAGATCGGATGCGCCGGCGTTTGAAGTCATAATCAGTATTACATGCCGAAAATCAGCCTTTTTACCTGAGTTGTCCGTCAAAGTGCCGTAATCCATTATTTGCAGAAGGACATTGAGTATATCGTAATGCGCTTTTTCAATCTCGTCCAATAGCAGCACGCAGTTGGGCTTTCTTCTGATTGCCTCAGTCATGAGGCCTCCGGACTCATAGCCCACGTAGCCTGGTGGAGAGCCTATCAGCCTAGCTACAGAGTGCTTTTCCTGATATTCGCTCATGTCAAAGCGCTCCAGCGCTATTCCCAGGCACAGGGACAGCTGCTTGGCAATCTCTGTTTTTCCCACCCCTGTGGGGCCTACGAAAAGCAGGCTCGCTATCGGCTTGTTGGGTTCGTTGAGTCCGGATCTGGAAGCTTTTATTGCGCTTACGACTGTTTCAACCGCCGCGTCCTGCCCGAATATCTGCTTTTTGATATTCTCCTCAAGGCATCGAAGGTTTTCCATTTCACTGCCGCTCAAGGAGTCCTCCGGTATCTTGGCCATAAGGGCTACAGTCTTTTCGATGTCCTTATGAGTTATAACCCGCGGGAACGACTTGTTGTAGGTGCTCCTTCCGGATTGGGAGTCAAGCCTTTTCCCCGCCCTTTTCTGTGAAGGCTCCCTCATCCTGGCCGCCGCTCCGGTCTCATCCATTACGTCAATGGCCTTGTCGGGAAGATACCTCTCATTCATATACTTAGAGGATAATTCGCATATTCTTTCCACCACGTCGTCAGTATAGATGACATTGTGGAACTTCTCATACTTGCTCTTCACTCCCTTTAAAATGTCCACGCACTGCTCAATTGTGGGCTCGCCAACATCAATGCGCTGAAAGCGCCTGGAGAGCGCCCGATCCTTTTCGAAGAATTTCTTGTACTCTTCGAATGTCGTCGAGCCTATGAACTTGAGTTCACCCTTTGCAAGGTACGGCTTTATGATGCTTGTGGCATCCATGCTGCCGCCTGAGACCGCTCCCGCGCCGACAACGGAATGAATCTCGTCTATATAAAGGATCGGGTTTTTTATTTTGCTTATGATCCCCAGGAGCTTCACAATCCTCTCCTCAAAATCTCCTCTATACCTCGTTCCGGCAACCAGGGCTCCCATGTCCAATGAATATATGTCGCAGTCTTGAAGGGCCTTTGGAACCTTGCCGTCCACTATGCGTTGAGCCAATCCTTCGACTATCGCCGTCTTCCCCACGCCAGGATCCCCTACATGAATGGGGTTGTTCTTCAGTCTCCTGCATAGGATTTGAATTGTGCGCGTGAGAACCTCTTCACGCCCAATCATTGGATCAAGCAAACCCTTCTTCGCCCTTGCGGTCAAGTTCACAGTATAGGATTGAAGAAAACTTTCATCCTTCTCCTGCTTGACATCCTCCGCAACCGTCGGCTCTGCGCCGAGGTCTCCAATATCATCCACAACCCAGATGAGATTGGTCTCATCCACGCCGTTCTTGTTCAGTATAAAAGCCGCGTAGGACTCCGTGAGGCTGAACATGGCTATGAGTATGTCTCCCAATGAAAGGCATTCGTTGCTTCTGCCGCGCACTCTTGCCAGGGCAAGCTCCATCATGTTGGTCAGCGCGAAGGACTCCGTCGGGCCTGCGCTGCCGTTTTGGGGGACTTTGCTTTCAAAGAATTGGCAGAGATCTTTTACTATTCCGTGTGGATCTCCTCCGCACTCTATGATTATATCCTTGCCCACATCGAACATGAGCGCTGCGTAAAGGAAGTGCTCCGGCGTAATGTACTCATGGCTCTGCAACCTTGCCTCGTTCATTGCCACTACATATACTTGATTGGAAATGCTGTCTAGTTTCATATAATTATTCGCACATGATCCTGCGGGCTTTTCCCGCTTGAATCCCCAAAGGGTGCGTTGCGCTCCTTTCTTAAATGGTGCTTGCCATTTATGCTGATTTGCGGTCAAATGTAGCGATTTTGATGCCTGATTATCCACTGAAGGGTGAGAAATGACTATAACCACATTTCGCACTAATTGTAATCAGACCTCAAAATCGAAACTTTCCAGTGCAAATCAGTTTAGGACGCGTTCAATAATAATGAGGCTGGCAAGAGAAGCTTTTTATGATCGCTTCCCCATTCGCCCACTATTCATCCGCCGCGCGGATTTTCAAGCGCGCCTAGCTTCCAACGCTGGCTTCCTCAACCGTAAGCTTTAAAGGGAAGCGCCTCTGCCTTGACATGAGATCAGCCTGCCGCTTCTTTGTCACTGCAAGATCGTATGTGTACACGCCCGCCACCCCTTTTCCTCCCCTATGCACGCTCATCATTATGACTGCGCTTTCATGCGGAGATTTATTAAACACCTTTTGCAGCACTTCCACAACAAAGTCCATTGTCGTGACGTCGTCGTTATGCATGATCACAGCATACATCTTAGGCTCTTTCAACTTTGGCGCGCCCAGCACTGTAGATTGGGTTTGGTATGACATCCGCACCCGCTGCGCAAAACTCCAAAACCTTGTCCTGTCATATCCGATCAAGCATCTATTCTGATTTGCTATGAAACTTCCTGTTTTGGGATCCGACTATACAGCGGGAGCGATTGATATAGGCTTTTCGTACCTTGAAAGCGCTGGATTCTGCATTTAAGAATATCAGCGCCAGTGGACAGGTCAAGCTTCAAAACAGGTGCATTTGACTGCAAATCAGCACAGTTAAATTTGCGAGCCCCAAACTCGCTCTTTGCCATGTCTGCGCACTGTAAGTGCGGCATTACAATTATACGCCAAGCATCAAGCCGTTATACCGTGAAAGGTTTGAACACGGCACTTAATGCAGGCGCCTAGCCCTTTGCAAAGGTCTATGCCTTAGAGCATTGATTCTCAACTTTTTCCTATGACAGTATATTAAGTTTTATAATGCGGCGAGTTTGTACGCAACTCCCTCCTTTCTCTTTTTTTCTTTCCTTAAAGATAGTGTATTTGAGCTGATAAGCTTTTAGTAAATACAAGGCTGCCCTTTCAAAAAAGGCTTTTCCAATTATACAGATATGACGATTTTCATTCGATGTTCCTTTTTGGATCGCGGCTTGCCATTGAGCAGTAGGGTTGATATCGGCATTTCGCACCCGCTGTATAATCACGATCCAAAAAAGTTAATTTTCTATGAAAATCAGCATATGCTGCCAGATGCGCCTTAGGAGCTTTTAAATCTGTATAATATAGAAGAATCCCATCTCCTTTTTCCAAATGAAAGGAAAAAGCTCTGCTTAAGCCATAAACCAGACGAATCCCATCATAAATCAAATAATCCAAATGCACGGCCATTTATCTTGATAAAGTCTAGCTCGATAATCCAACGCAAATCAGTATGAAGCGGCATGAGCCTGCTAATTATGCATGATTCAACTGAATAAAAGCTCTTTATGCATTAAACAGTCAACATATACGCATTTGTAAATATTTAAATTTCGCAACATTATCATAAGTTGCCCATCCAATTATATCACTGATCAAGGTTCTAGAAAACAGTATATTGCAAACAATAGAAGAAAAAAGCGCTTTGGTGGAAAAGCTTGAAGCATCCATTAGAGCGCCGAGGCGGCTGAGTGCATTTGAGCTAGCCCATCCTCATTCAAGCAAGCTTATAAATCCCTTTAAGTCATTAAGAAATATATTTCCAGAATCAATGGCAAAACACAACCTTATGTGATAGAATAAAAATAAATGCAGCAAGCAGAAATCCAGGCCTCAGCCAATATTTATCCTCAAAAATCGTTGACGCTTTCAATATAACGCGAACTTTCAGCCTGAGCGATTTAATAAGGCCGCTGCGCCGATTTGCAGTCAAACGCTCCTATACTGGCGCTTGGCTCCTATGCTGGAGCTTGATGCTCCGCTTTCAAGGCGCGAAATGCAGATATCAATCGAAAACGCTGTACAGACAAGCTCCAAAATAATTAGTTTCATATGCGAATCAGCATATGAAACCGCCTAGGCTCATTTGAATGTGAACCGGCATGTTAAGCGCATCCTATTATTGAGCAAGGCCTCCTCATTATAAGTTAGGCTGACGCCCTTGGAGTTCCAATATACATGAATAGGTGAAGGATTGAAGCATCTTGCAATTATCTTTAACTGCCCGCTACTGATTTTGCATATGAAAGCTCCAAAATAGTTGCATTTATACTGATTCGCCTAGGCAGTTCCGATTTCGAGATCCGGATAATTCAGCGCGGCGAAAGTGGATAAACCAGCTTTAAAGCAGGTACATTCGGCCGCGCATCCGTATATGATTTAATACCTTTGCTTGAAAGTGAGACATGTCATGAATAATAATAGCTTCGGCAACTTGAACCAATTGTTTTCCTCAAGCTTTCTCTCCTCCTACAAAGATTTAAGAAAGAAGAAGAAATTGCACATTCTGAAATATATTTCTCAGATCTATAGGAGGTGGCTTTATTCAGCGCTAATTGAAAATACAGGACTCACTCCGGCTAATATTATAATGTCTATGGAATGCCAGCAAAATGGCAAGAATAAAAACCCGGTCATGAGATCTCCTGCGGTGCTGCCAGTCAAAAGCGCTTCTGAGCCTTTTAGATTTGTAATGCATGAGTATTCGCTGGATCGGCACCCAGCCGTCAAAGACTTGAAGATTTTCATAGACTCCTGCATGCCTGATGTGGAACTTGACAATAGCGATATGCTCTCAGCTGAGCATGTAGCATCTCTTTCTGGAAAACTCAGCTTGAGCGATGCCTTTTACGTTGAGTATCTTCTCAATATATCCATAATGCTAAATATTATAAAAAAAACGCCGTCCATATACTCAAACCGCGCTCAGGTGACAAGCGAATGCAAGTCCCTTTTCAAGCTTTCGGACAAGGATCTCTTCACAAAGATAGTAGACGCTTCCATAGATTCCGCAAACTCCTTCATCAACGAGATTGTGCCTCTGCCCGAGACGCATTTCAGCAAGGACACCTTGCGCTCTTACCTGAAGTCCCCGAAAAGCATGGACGACATTTTCCAGTATGTATACAGCCTCCTGGGGGTAAGGCTTCAGGATATATGCACCCTTGATGATCATTCCGATCCATTCGACGAGCTGAACAGCGCAGTCATAACAAGCACTTTCCTGCTCGGCCTGGTGCTGGACAAATATTTCTTGACCCCGTTTGGCTACTACCTTCAGCTGATACGGCCATTATATACTTTGGAGTACGATTTCGACAATGAACTGAACTACCTTGCAGACTCATTCGATGATGAGGACGGACCCATAACTGCGCTTTACGCGCCGTCAACCTACTATCGGCTAACGCCTCTTGGCGCCGCTTTCTTTGAGGTTGAATGCCTGGATCCTGAGCTCACGCGACTGCAAACCCTTGACAAATACGCTCTTGAAAGCGCAGTGGACGCAATAGCTCAGAAAAACTCCCCGACTCTGACAAGGCTTAAAAACGAATGCAAGATATCCATTGACGACTGCCCTACCGTCTACGCTATAAAAGCAAGACTCTCCAATATGAAGAGCCTCTGGAAGACGTTGGAAGTGCCGGGGAGCGCTAACCTCCACCAGCTCTTCAGCGAAATTTGCTACCAGTTCAGCTTGGATCCATCATCTGAGTACAGCTTTTTCCTGGATTCATCCGAGAGTCCGTTCAACGAATACACATCGATGAAAAACCCCAGGAAAACCAAAAAGACAAGCGCCATAACGCTGGATAATATGGAGCTGAGCGAAAAGCGCAAGTTCGTGCTGGCTCTTTTCAACAGCTTCAATCCTTTTGGAGATTTCAACTCCGAAAACCCAGTTTCAAAAAAAATAAAGCTGGAGCTGGAGATAGTAAAGATAAAAGCGCGGGACAGCAATCAAAGCTACCCCAGAGTGTCCAGGATGAGCGCAGGCTTTCGTGAATTCGAAGAGTAATGGCAAAGAGCATGCCGCAGAGCTTGCGAGGAAGTCTCGCAAGCTCTGCGGCATGCTCTTATATATACTGGAGGCTTGCATAAGAGAGTTCCGATTCTGGAGCATGATAGCGCTTCAGCCTCAGCGGATAATCAAGCTCCAGAATCAGTGCGTTCGGCTGCGCGTTGGCATATATGCCGATTTTCATCCAATTTCCTGTTTTAGCCTTATGCGGACTGCATTTGAATGACAGCTCACATAATAAGCGATTATGGCAGAGCTAGTTTTCCCGCATCAATCATTCCTGAATCGCTCGATCGGATTTCAGCCTTTTTATCTTTTTAGCGTATCGCTGCCAAAGCATGAAATAGAATGCGGAGGCTGCAAAGATTAGAGAGTAGATGAATGCGCCTGCAATGCCGAAGATTCCACTTCCCCTGTTCCTCGCGAAAGAACCTGCGGATGAAGCGAAAATGCACAGCTCCAGGCACCCAAATGCAAGCCATAAGTTTGAAATCCGCTGATAATGCAGGATGCGCCAATCCAAGCCGCTGTATATGCTAAAAGGCCTATCTGAGGACTTTTACCGAAAGTAAGCCCAAGAATTGTAAAATGCTATGGCTTCAATGCCGCTTTCTTTCAAAAAGCGCAAGTAGGCAACGCTTTCATGGCTTTTAGGGCTTTTCTCAAGCAATTCGATCCTATATTCGTACTCCCCGGGCTCGCACTCCTCAAATGTATAGCGGCATATGCTGTAATCGGTCATAGCTATGCCTTTAGCAGCCATATCGTTCAACCATGCTTCTTCTTTTTCGAAATCCCAAAATGCTTTCCAGAGTTTTCCTCTCATAGCGTTGCGCCCCCCAGTTCTTTTCTGCCTATAGCAAGCAACTCTTCAAGCCGGACAATTTCGCCTTGCATGACGATTCTGCCCAAGTCCGTAACTACATACTCTTTTTTTCTCGAATTCCCGTCGCCGCCTGCGGAGCGTATCCACTGCTTTTCAAGCAGCGTCTCCAATGCGCCGTACAGAGTTCCGGCCCCTACATTCAGTCGGCCGTTGGTCAGCCTGTAGATGTTTTGCATGATAGCGTAGCCGTGCCTGGCTTCAAGCAGTGAGATCAGGATGTAAAAAACAGTTTCTGTGAGCGCTCCCTGACGGGCATTTTCAGCCAAGACAATCATCCTTCCCTTTAAATATTACGGGCGCAGTTATATCGTTAAGCGTAATACTATTTTATCTTTCACAGCTTTTGCTGTCAAGTATCTCCTAATGTGCATTTTGAAAAATCACAAAATATCTAACAATGTAAACGTGACTTTTGAAATTAGACTTTAAATCAACTGTGAAAAGTGTATAACAATCCAAGAGCAAAGTCTGAATTATAGTTGCAATTCAGTCAATATACTTGAAAAGCATAGACTATTGAAAATATTTCTGCTAGATCGAAAAATGCACATTAGGAGTTCAATTGATTAAAACCAATATTTCAGCCTCAGGCCGGAATCAGCCCGAAAAATAAAAGCGTGAAGTACAAAATAGATAGATGCAGGCATGCGGCGCATTTTAAGCGCGGAGAAGGCTGAGGTTGGAAGATTTGCCCTTTTGCGGTCATATGCACCTATCTTGGAGCATGATCATCTGCTTTCAAGGTGCGAAATGCCGATATCAATCGCACGCGCTGTATAGCCATGATCCAAAATAGGCAGTTTCATATGCTATACTGCTTTGCATTGGATAGTTCCGATTTTGTTGCCGGATTATACGATTAGCGCGAAATGTGGATATAGTCATTTCGCGCCCTTCAAGTGGACTCTCAGGCATCAAAATCGGTACATTTGACAGCAAAGCGGCATAGCATATCAACCGTTGGAGGATAAGCCGCCATAGCATAGCGCCAAGCCTCTTACAGGCTGCGCAGCCACAAATGGCGGCATTCCTTCCCAATCTCGAATTCGACGCCAAAACATCAAGCATTCAGCCCATGATCGGGTACCGCAACAATAAAACCATGCATATGTCTGCTTCAAAACTCAACTGAATAAAAATTAGTTTATACGCTATGTTGAGAATACTCCAAAATTGTTCTTTTTCATTCCACAGAGTTAATTATACTGATTTCAAGCCAAATGTTACGTTTTTGAGGTCTGATTATTCTATTGAAGGAGTGTTCAATCCAGACAACAGATTCCTAACTTTCCAATGTAAATCCTTTATATTGATTATCAAGCAATGTTCCTTTTTTAGAGCTTGATATCCATTGAGTGGTGCGAAATGCCGATATTAAGCTCTAAATTTCTCAATATGACAAGAATGGCTTTTTGTCTTCTTGTCGTAATTTATCCCCACCAATAATATTATTCCAGTATATTGCTGAATCTTTTCAGTGTATTTCTTTTCTTTGACCTGCCCTATGGCTCCTTTAGCCGTCATATCATATTTAAGCTCAATAAGAATAGCCGGTTTGTCAAGATGAGAGGGCTTTGGCAGAAGCAACAGGTCGATGAAGCCCTTTCCTGAAGCCAGTTCCCTAAAGACAATGTAATAATCAATTGCAGCATAGTATGCTATGGATACTACACAGCACAGGGAGTTTTCGTCATTATACTGCAAAATAGATGAATGCTCGTTGTGGGCTTCCTGTATGGCGCTTTCAATTCTCTGGGCATTTAATGCCCATGTATCATTTAAAAGCTACCTTGACGCCAGCAATAGCTTAGATACGCCAGCCCAGCTTGAATCTTCCACTGAGTTTTTGAATTCCTCCCTGATTTCATTGTTGGGTATAGACACCTCATTTTTGGTCGAGTCAAAGGCAAGGTATCCCAAATGTACCAGAAGGGTAAGAACATCATCAGCAGAGGAAAAAGCGGACATGTCATTTTGAAATTTCGCGGTATTGATTGCGGGATGGCCATTCGCCAACAGACTCAATACTGCGTCTTTTAGCCCGTCGAAATTCAAGTTCAAGGGCATTTTCAGCGCTTCATATGTTTCCGTTCTGCCCCAATGGCTGCCGAAGGAGTTCATGCTTATGGCGTTTACCACCGACAATGGGCTATACACATGAAGCTCCTTGAAAACATAGCCGTCGTACCATTCCCGCATCATTTCAAAGTCCATGTTGAAGCCTTTGCACAGCGCTCTGACCTCAAGCTCGGTAAAGCCGACGAATTCGGCGGCTCCGGCAGGGTTGGCCATAGAAAACTCATTGAACATGTTCAAGGCGGAATGAGTGCCATATTTCTTTATTGGAAGTATTCCAGTCATGTATGCAAGATGAACATAGCTTTGATCCTTGAAAAGCAACCTGAGAAAATCCAAGTACGCTTTCTGACTGTCTATGTCATCCTTGAAATCCCTGAAGATGCAATCCCATTCATCTATAATGAAAACAAAATGGGCTCCAGCATGCTTTTTTATGTTGTGGAGAGTTTGGATCAAATCCGAGCGCCTAACAAGTTTCGGGGCAGGGTAAGCTTCCTTCAATTCCTTGAAAATCGCGCGCTTGATCCTTGCAACCATATTTCGTGCGCTATGCGGCCGACCCAAAAAATTTTGCATGTTTAAAAATATGACATTGTATTTGTTCAAATGAGTTTCGAAAGTGGGATCTTTGCTTATCTTTAATCCCTGAAACAGTTTTTTGGCATCGAAACCCCTGCCGTAGTAGGCTGTTGCCATATTTGCGGCCCAAGTCTTTCCAAAGCGGTGCGGTCGGCTTATGCATACATATTTAGAGGGAGTGCCTGCCGCTTTGTTCAAGAAAGACAGCAAGCCCGTCTTATCCACAAATACTTCAGATTTTAGCGTCTCCAAAAAGTTTTCCAATATAGGAGGCGGATTCAAATGCAAGCGTTCATCAACTATATTGTCATTCAAGATCACTCACCTGCTTGCCAACGCATATAAAAGTATATGGATTTGCAGTCAAGTGCGCCTATTTTGGATCTTGACTGTCCATCTTCAAGTTGCGAAATGCCGATATCATCGCGATCTCTGTACATCTAAACTCGTAGCAGGCGATTTAGCATGAAAAGAGTCGCAGGATTTGATGAAATTTTCAATAAAAAAGCGAAAGTTTTTATTCATTAGTGGTGAGGCATAGCGTCATAGTGGTTCATATGCAAATCAGCATATTGGAGGCTGAGGCAGAGAAGCCTTTGCCTCAGTTTTTTTAGAGTTTCCTTATCTTATTGCATGCTTTAGCTGACGCGGTTTTTTCCGCTTTTGAGCCGGCAAGCGCACTGCGGCAGGATAATGCCGCCAGCGCCTTAAAGAATTTCACATCCAGTGCGATCAAAATAAATGTTTTACTGAATTACCCTGATATACTGCTTTTCATATAAAATTACCTTTTTTGGAGCTTGATTATACAGCGAGTGCGAAATGCATTTCGCACCTTTCAATGGATAATCAAGCTCCAAAAAAGGAACATTTGATGAAAAGCGGTATAGCTGACATTAATACTGTATTTACCATTATAGAGTTTTTTGCTCGATCTGTCAATTCTAAGCGCATCCACGCCAGCTTGCGCAAAAATCTGCCATGCCTATAACGCACCTATACTGCTTTGCATTGGATAGTTCCGATTTTGATGTCGGATTATACAACTAGCGAGAAATGTGGATATAGTCATTTCGCATCCTTCAGTGGATAATCAGTCATCAAAATAGGTGCATTTGACTGCAAAGCGGTATATTTGAAGCTTCTTAACCGTAAAGCTCTAAAATCGGCAGGAAAATCAGTTTAACATTATCGCTTCCCGCCTAGCGATTTATATTTCCTCACCCAGGATTGGATAATCCGCTCATAAATTCACGGCGCCGCTTTTATTTGCAAATGCGCTTCAAAGCGCACGCTCATCCATCTCTCCATAATTGGGAGGAACGACTCCCGGCTTGTCAACGCTTGCGAATCCTTTCGCGCTATACTCCAAAGTTTCATTGCCGCTTGCGGAGAATGGGATTTCCTCCCCTTTAAAGCATACAAAGCCTTCAACCATACGAACCGACATGCCGATAAGCCCTTTAAGCCGCCCCGTTTCATCAGTCACCAGCCTCACTCCCTTTGGAAACTCATACATCAACTCCCCGTCCCTAAAAACGAACGACCTGTCTTTTTCATTGGCAAGCTCAAACAGCCTTCCTTTGACTATTCTGCTGTACGCCGTCTCTTCAGCTATTATTTCGCCATAGTCCATTCCCGCCGGCGCTAACGCCGTAAACCACAGTTCATTGCCTGAAACAGGATAAATCCCGCACATGCGCTCCAGATAATCCAGAACGCACAGCATTGTCGGGCTGTAATTGCTGGAGTATCCTTCTATTCCAAGCCACGCGCTGAGTCCCCCCGCGAAATTCTCGAAACGGGATAAAGCCGTTAATATAGGGTTCATTATCCAAGTGAGCTCCACGTACCTGCGGTGAAGCTCAAATGCTATAGGCAGGCGCAGCTGCGTAAGAAAGCTTATCTGTCCGGACCAGCTATTGTACTCAATCATCTGGCTGAATCTAGGATCATCCATCGCTATGGTGGTTATGGGGTATCTTGAAAAGAACTTCTTTGTATTTAGGAGATATCTTCTGAGCGCATCTTCAAACATGGCGTCGTCTCCCACCTCGCACGCCAAAACTCGAATAAGGATGTCGCTTTGGATTTTAACGAATCTGTCCAGCCGATCCCTGTCGTAGAAAAAATGGTCCTTCTGGTCGTAGCACTGCTTCATCAGAGCCTCGTAAGTTCTCTCCGCTTTTTCTCTCCACGCGTTTGCGCTGCCTCCTAGCTCCTCAGCCATCTTTGCCAGGTATAGCCTCTGGCAGTAAACATTCGCCGTCATATCAGGCGCCAAGAATGGCAAAATAGGGGAATCAGGATCGCATTTGGCGGGATCCCCATCAAGAGGGGCGTCCTTAACGTGCCAAAACCTTGGCGATGCGTCATGCCCGGTGTCAAAGGTGCAAAACGCCTCAACGCATCCGGTTTTTCTTGTGTCCCGCCAAGTCTCAAGCCATTTGTCGTTTTCTGAGATGGCTCTGTACATCTTTTCAAGAAACGTCTTGTCAGGATTAAGGCGATAATGGCGCCAAACGCTTCTCGCCAAAGGCGTCGCCATCTGCACCTGCCTGAACGCCGGCCCCGCGTCCGTTATCTTGTAAGGAATCAGCCCGTCCTCCCTCTTGAAATCGGCAAAAAGCAAAAAGCTGGACTGAGCCGCATTCGGGCAGAACCTGGATAAAGTCTCAGCGCTTATAGTGCCTGTACTCTCCAGCCAGCAGCCTATGAAAACCGCTCCTTCAATAAGCATCTGAGCCCCCGATGGAGATTTCACTATGCATTTCATCAAAGCGCGGATCGCCCGGTAATATACATCTTCAATCTTGGGATGTGATGATGCGAGCTTTACGCCAGATTCCAAAAATTCTGAAAGGGAAGCGGCGGACTCTTCCGTTTCCAATGCGCCTACTTTTACAGATGCAGATGTCTCTCTCAGCTTTTCAAGTATAGGGTGCAATGTCTTCCTCCTTAGCTTCTATGTCGCGCAACTTAGTGATTTTCATTGAAAATCAGCTTTTTGGGAGCTTGATTATATATACTGCTTTTCATGTAGAATTACCTTTTTTGGAGCTTGATTATACAGCGAGTGCAAAATGCCGATATCAATCGCAGCGCTCAATGGATAATCAACAAAAAAAGAACATTTGATGAAAATCTGTATATGGCCATATGCGCTTCTTTTTGAGCTTGAATGTCCATTTATACACTGCTGCAGTCAAGCTCAAAAAGGAATCTCATATGCAAATCCGCATGCTAAAGGCCGCCTTAAGGCGGCCTTTGCGGCAATAATCAGTCGTTTGAGCCCTCATTTGCATGAGTGGGCCCACAGGAAAGTTCAGATGCTGAGGCCGGACAAAGCCGACCGCAATATCATCGCATTCGATTGAGCGTCAATATATCAAATCAGGTTTTTTCAATTACTTCTTTGCAATCATTTCATTCAAGAAATCAAACGCTTCTTGGGCCGCAACTTCAGTCGTCTTCGTGCCGAAAGCTACTTCCTGGCTGATGCGCTTGAATCCGTCCGTAAATTCCTGATCATTGGGGACGTTAGGATCCATGGGTGTTGTGTGATCCGCTAAAACAGCGTACAGATTGTAGACTTTTTGGTCAATGGGAGTAGCTTGGGCGGAGATTGCGGTTCTCACTTCAGAGTTTGAAGAGATGCCGCGGTCGTTTTTAAGCGTCAATCCTACTTCAGGCGTATTTACAAAGAAATCTATGAATGCCGCGGCGGCGTCCTGAACTTTAGAGGCTTTATTTATGCAGAAATACTGGGATGGCATAATCCACTGCGCATTCTTTTCCATGTCTGGAAGAGGCATGATGTCAAGCTCGTCAGTCATTGCGTCCTGGTAAGAAACGATCTGATTCGTGTAAAGCAGGGTCATAGCGACTTTTCCCGCTACTAGCGTGGACTGATCAGTGCTTTCCTCTGAATACTCAGCTGTAATGTCGCCTCCTGGTATTATGCCTTCGGAACGCCATCTGGCCCATAGATCGAAGAAATTCTTCAAAGTCTCGACGGTCATTTTGGTCTCTCCAGCTGATGTATACATGTTTGTTCCCATCTGGCGCGAATAGAATCCGATGAAGTTGGTATTCTGGCCGCTTGCGTCATTAATCGGATATGTCCCTTCTGGAAGCTTCGGAGCCAATGTCAGGCAGTAAGCCTCAAAATCCTCCCAGCTGGCTCCGGGTTCAGGAAATCCCACTCCGGCAGCTTCTATCATAGTTCTGTTGAAGGCTATGCCCAAGATGTTTGTGCCAAGGCAAAGCCCGTAAGTATTTCCATCGATGGTCGCGGCGTCAATCGCGCTCTTGTCGATGTTGGAGATGTCGATTATATTTCCGAAATAGCCGTTGAGCGGAAGCAGCGCATCCTTTGCTACATAATCCGGATAATTGCCGCCGAACTGAAGCACATCAGGTGCGCTGCCGCCGGCAACCTGCGTCGCGAGCTTATCCCAGTAGGAATCGGATCCCATATATTCCGGAGACACTTTGATGTTCGGATTTGCCTTCTCAAACAAATCAATCGCCTTTAAAGTGATTTCGTGGCGCGTGTCGCCGCCCCACCATACAACGCGAATCTCAGTCTGTTCCGCGTCGTCGGTTGCGGGAGCGTCCGTTGCGGGTTCCGGCGCAACTTCCGCTGCAGGAGTTTGAGCCGCGGTTGCCGCAGGAGCTGCGGTTTGCTCAGGCGCCTGATTCGCGCTGGTGCACGCCGTGAGGCTGAAAACCATGATTGATGCTGTAATTAAAGACAATAATCTTTTCATTGTAACCCTCCTAGTTCTTCGTAATCTTCTTGCCGGAAGCCATTCTGGCTATCGACGGCAATTCGGCTTGCCGATTGGGCGCGCTATTTAAGCAATATTACGGGGATGACCCCCGGTTAGCCGCGAAAGCCTCTTCTTTACCGTTAGTTCTCAGAAGCCGCTTAAGTTATGCCGATTTGCAGTCAACCGCGCATATTTTATATGCGACTTTCATCAAAGTTCCTTTTTTGAAGCTTGATTATCAATTGAGTGGTGAGATTGATATCGGCATTTCGCACTCGCTGTATAATCAAGCAAATCAGTATAGCTTGACAGCCTGCCTTCAATGATTAAGCCTCAAAATAGGAACTTCATGCGCGCATCAGGCATGATGAAGCGACGCTTAATCCAGCTGTGTTTTAAACGCGTTAGAGTGAAAGCGCATCGTCCTGCCAATGCGGCTTATTCAGGACGCGTTCAAATGCATCCTTGATTCATCCCTTTATGCCGGTAGTAGCTATGCCTTGGACGAAATATTTTTGAAGCGTAAAAAACAAAATGAAGCACGGCCCCATAGACAGCACCGACATGGCAAGCATAGGACCCCATGAGGACTGCCCTGATGAATCCATGAACATTCGAAGCCCCAACGTTATGGTATACTTTATCGGAGTATTTATGTAGAGCAATTGGTTGAAGAAATCATCCCATGTCCACAAGAAGCTGAAAAGCGACGTTGTTACCAGCGCCGGACCTGAGAGCGGAACAATGATTCGGAAGAATATTCCTGCTCTGCCGCAGCCATCCAGCGTAGCCGATTCATCTAAATCCATCGGAATCCCCCTAATGAACTGGACAAGGAGAAAGACGAAGAAAGCGTCTGTGGCAAGAAGTTTTGGAATGACAAGCGGAAGATACGTATCCACCCACCCGAAATTATGAAAAAGGACGTATCTTGGTATGGTGGTTACATGGGTAGGCAGCATTATCGAGACCATCATAACGGCAAACCACAAGCTTTTCAGCTTGAACTTGAGGCGCGCGAAAGCGTAAGCCGCCATTGAGCAAGAAACAATATTGCATGCTACCACTGCCAAGCACACAAGGGTGGAATTTATGAAAAATACGCTGAAATGTATGCGTCCCACTCCCGACCAGCCCTTTATATAATGCTCGAATGAGATGGACTGCGGAATGAGGCTCGGATTGCTGAAAATGACGTTGCCCTGCTTTAAGGAGCTTATTATAAGCCATATCACGGGATAAAGCATTAAAATCCCGAATATGATGATTATCAAGTGCGAGGCTGACGCTGTTATCAGGGATTTCGCCTTCCTGTTCATGATCTCACTCCCCGCTTCCATAGGTCACCCATGAATTCGAGGACCTGAATATAATCGCGGTGAACACGGCTATGATAATCAGCAACACCCACGCCATGGCGGAGGCGTAGCCCATTTCAAAGTAGTAGAACCCTTTGGTGTAAAGATACAAAGTATAGAACATAGTCGAATTCAAAGGCCCGCCTTTCCCCCCGCTTACTATGAACGCCTGCGTGAAGGCCTGGAAGGCGCTTATCATCTGCATTACAAGATTGAATAGTATAACCGGGGTCAAAGAAGGTATTGTTATCTTGAAGAACTGCACGATCTTGCCAGCTCCATCAACAGACGCCGCTTCATAATACTCGTCTGGAATCTGCTTTAGCCCCGCAAGGAAGATTATCATGGACGATCCGAACTGCCAAACAGTCAGGAGCACTAAGGTGTAGAGCGCATACTTCGGGTTTGCTATCCACGCCGGAGGAGTGACTCCAAAGAGCGAGTGAAGGATGCTGTTTACCACGCCGTCGCTGCTGAACAGGCGCTTCCACAGCATCGCTATTGCGACGGATCCCCCCAAAAGCGTCGGGATATAGTATACAGTGCGGTAGAAGCCTATGAATCTAAGCCTCTGGTTCATGATTCCAGCTACTAGCAAAGCGAAAACGAGCTTCAGCGGCACTGCGAGAAATACATATTTGAAAGTGACTTCAAGCGATTTCATATACGTTTGATCGCCAGTGAACATTTTTATATAGTTTCCCAATCCAAGCCAAACAGGCTCGCTTATCATGTTGAACTGAGTGAATGAGTAATATAGGCTTTGGATCATTGGATAAAGCGTCAGCGCGCAAAATCCTATCAGCCATGGCGCTAAAAACAAGTAGCCTGCGGCGTTGTCGGCGGCATGCCGACGGAATGCGCCTCGTTTCATGCTCATTGCGCATGTCCCCCTTTGAAAGGCATTTTTGAAAGTTCATGCGTATCGGTGCCATGCGAAGACTTGACGCGCACTTTCACCGCGCTTCGAATTGCGCATTATAAACCAATTTAAAGAAGATATGCCGAAGTCAATGCTTCTATTTTGGAGGTCAGCCATCCACTCTCAAGGCGCGAAATGCCGATATCAATACACTCGACGTATAGTCATCCTCCAAAACAGGCAGTTTCATATGCGCTGGCTCTATATTAAAAAATTGCCTTAGTCCCAAAGTCCCCCCACTTTGACGCTTAATTAGCAATAATGTGATATTAGCTCTTAAATTTTAAGGCAATTCCTAAAGATTAAACAAAGCTTTTCCTAGCTAGCATAAAGGCGGCTTTAAAAACAGACAATTAAATTTTTATTTATCATCCATTAGTGATAAAGTTGCCTACCTATGCAACTAGTATAGACTACTTATTCATCCAATGTCAAGATCCTAGATAAAACCGATAAAATAGTCTTGATATTCGTTGCTTTCAACAGATATTAACCTTTCCAGATATACTGTCGCACATTGGAACGCATCGATTTTGAGTCAGAATCACGCAATCCTTCAGTGGATGATTCGGCCTCAAAATCGGTGCGTTTGACCAGCCATCAGCATGTCAGCCCCTCTTTCCTCCCGTTTATGACGCATCGACCGAGACCTTCATTTCCTCCAGCCGGTTTTAGACTGATATTAACTTCTTTTTAGCGTTTGCGCGGAAAAACGCTTGGCAAATTGGTTCTCAACAGTCATTCAAACGCGCATAAAATCTATTAAGGAGCATTCAATGTCAATATCTATTGAAAATTCCGAATAACAATTCCTTTTTATTGAATTTACCCGTATATATTGACTTGCATAGAGAAGTTCATATATACTGTTTTTATGCATGCGCATTGATTTGCAAATGGCTGCAAATCGGCATGGCTTTAATGGAGAAAAATCAGCGTCTGGCTATATGCATTGATTTAGGGTCGAATTATCAAGTGATAATTCGACCCTAAATCAACAAATTGAACGCCAGCCTTCCGCCGCATTTTCAATGCCCGCTAGACAGGAGCAGAAAGCTCCCGCCAGACAGGAGCAGAAAGCTCCCGCCAGACAGGAGCAGAAAGCTCCCGCCAGACAGGAGCAGAAAGCTCCCGCTAGACAGGAGCAGAAAGCTCCCGCTAGACAGGAGCAGAAAGCTCCCGCTAGACAGGAGCAGAAAGCTCCCGCTAGACAGGAGCAGAAAGCTCCCG
>JAISZB010000380.1 GCA_031269465.1 Clostridiales bacterium
ATACTGCTTTTCATATAAACACCTATGAAGCTTCGCTTCACCATTAAGAATGAAAATATTAAGCTATTTGTGTGTTTGAGGCATGGACAAATGTCCATAAAATGTATTTTCGTACTAAACTGCCTTTTTTGGAGCTTGATTATACAGCGAGTGCAAAATGCCGAATCGGCATTTCGCACCACTCAATGGATAATCAACAAAAAAAGGAACATTTGATGAAAAGCGGTATGGCGCGGAATATATGCAGCCGATAAGCCTGGGGGTAGATGCGGGAAGCAAGGCTATTGGGATTTCTGCTGCTGCGGAGAAAGAAGAGCTGTACGCCGCTGAAGCGGAGCTGAGGACTGATATAGTGGATTTGCTTTCGACAAGAAGAGCGTTTAACGGCTCGCTGTATGGCGATATAGTAGTAAAAGCCAGAGTAAAAGGCGTTTCGCAGGATGAGCTGTGGGATATGTTAATCATGTAATGAGATGAAACAAATATGCTGTTAGCGATTCTTTTTTGGAGCTTGATTATATAACGAGTGCGAAATGCCTATATCTGCATTTCGCACCGCTCAATGGATATTCAAGCTCCAAAAAAGGAACATCTGATGAAAATCTGTATATTTTGTTTGGGAATAGCCTTGAGAAAACCCCGCATCTTTTTTGAGCGAATGCGGGTGGACGATGTACATGAACTGGAAAGAGGATTGAGCTGGACATTTTTCTCTCATCCTATTCTATTATATCGTGTATACTTAAGCGGCTTCATTGGAAGATCTTAGTTAATTAATGGAAGCATGACCATCACTTCAAAAATTGGAGCGACTTCATTTCAGCGATAATCTTGGGCAATGAGACGTTTTCTATCAGCTTCATTTTCGTGTCTGGGTTGTTGATGTTAACTTCCTGGTTCACTAGGCAGCGGTGCGATGAAAAGATTATTATCCATTTCTTGAGGGTGCCAGCTCTATTCAATTCTTTGAAATCCACATCATTTCCGTATCTTGAAAGCTTGCCGAAAGCGTCATTCCATGCTGATTCAAGGCTCTTAAGGCTAAGATTCTTCACTATCACGTATTTGTATTCAATGAGCGCATAGTGCTTGACTGGCACCTTGCCGGGAAGCAGGGTATGGTCTATATACCCGTCGGCGATGTGTCTCTCGATTGATGAGCTGAAGCCGGTGTATCCGTAGGCGATCTGGTGAGCCACCCTGGCTAGGCTCGCTTCGTCGAAATCTATGAAAGTACGGAAATCCATTGTGCTCAAAATATGGGAAATACTCTGCACAAACAAGTCTGTGTTTCCATCATTAGCGAGCATTGCAAGCGCATTCTCTGAAGATGCGTTTTGTAGCCTGGCAACGGGGTTCAGTACCATCTCTGAGAAATAGTTAAGGTAAATATTCTTGAAAACCGCATTGGGTATGATCAAAACTTCTTTGCCGTCTTCAACGCTCAAGGTCAGGTATCCTGTATAAAACAGGAGCGTCAGGAAATAGTTTTCATCAAATTTCTTCAGCTCGAAGACGACTGTCAGGTCTGCGGGCTGGGACTCCCCCACTGCTATAGCCTTCATGACGCTAAGGCGGTTTATTTTAGCTTCTTCAATTTGTTGCGCCGAGCTTTCTTCTTGCTCGCCCAGATCTATGGAGGCGAGGGCTTTTATCTTTGAGTAGTCGCTGATGACGTTCTTGTCCAAAAGCTCTTTTGGGGGAACTCGCTGCCTCCTGCATTCTTTGAGGTAGTAGAGCGCCATTCCGCTGTTGAAGAGCATATTTAAGGCGTCGCAACTGAACCTGTATCCGTTGTATAGCATAGCCATCTGATTGTGCAAAGACTGCTGCTGGCTTTTAAGCCAAGGCAAGGTTTTCCCGATAATGCAGTTAACCTCATCGTGAGTGAAGCCTGCCATGTCATGAAACATCGCAGACCTCGTCAGATCATCAGAAATGTTGAATCCGCTCGTCAAACTGTCCATGGTTATGGGGGCGATGCCTGTAATGAATATTTTCTCAATCGCCCCATTAGTGGTGTGCTTTTTTAGAACCTCGTAAAATGCCCTTATAAAACCGCTGGCTCCCATGACAGCCTTGAAATGGTTGGTGTCTTGGCCGAGCAAGGCGTTTGCGTAGTGGTCGTATTCATCAATTAGAAGGTAGATGGGCTTGTCGAACTCGGTGATTGATTCGAATCTCTCTAAAAACGCATTTGTGAATTCAGATGGTTCCCCTTTGTACTCAAATCCTGAAAATGATGATTCAAGGCCATTGACTTTGACGAATTTGCCAAGCTTTGATTCTACGGCAGACGAAAATTGCGCATGCAATAGCGTCTTGCTTTCAACATTGACGCCAGAGAAATCCAATTTGAGCACTGCAAAGGAATTCTTCAAGGAAGTGGGGTTTGCGCCTATCCATGTCTTGCCAAAGATAGAATTGAAATCGCTATCGTATTTATAGTCGTAATAATACTCAAGCATAGATAGAAGCATTGATTTCCCAAATCTCCTCGGCCTTAAGAACAAGGCGTATTCTACTTCGTCTTCAAGTTTTTCAATGTAAGGAGTCTTATCAACGTATGCAAAGTTTCCAGTAGCGATTTTCCTGAAATCACTCACACAATACGGAATTCTTAATGTCATCTCAGTTATTATGCGGCGGATACCCCTTTCTTTAGGCATGGGGAGGAAGCCGCACGCCCCTTTCCGTCAATATTGTTTTGCGCTTCTCTAAAGGCTTGTGCTTTTTGCAGCCGGTTCCCTCAGACAGCTTTGCTCCGTCCAGCGCGCGCACGCCGAAGCTTCCGCTTGAACGCCTCCTGAAGATGAACCCTTTTCGCCCGTCCGGCATTTGAACTCTGTCGAACAGCTGATGGCCATGCACGTACTTTGGAGCTTGGTTCAGCTTCCTCTTTCCGCATTTGTTGATAGTAGCCTTATGAAGCGCTGGCGGTTGCGCTTCCTTGCCGACTTCTGCATATAGATTGCTTCCAGCGGAATTGATTTTGGGTTTCCGCTGATGCACCTCGCGTCTGCCGCATGATCTTTTTCCAAGCCATTTCTGATTCTCGTTCTTTGCGGTATAGCCGTATGCCGTGCCAGCGTTTTCATATTCTTCCTTTAGCCTGCTGTAGAACGCCCGCCTCATAATCCCCATGAACGTAGCGTCTCTGAATGATCGCCCTCTTTTTTTGATCAAACTTAACTTTCCTCCATGGCGCCCATGAAAGCGGCACCTGGGCAGTCGCTGTGGGGCAATCCTTGCATAATGCAGTTAGGTTGCTCGGAGCGTCGACTCCTATTCTGGGTTTCAATGCGATGGATAGCCGATATATGATTCTTGCAGCCTTTCCTCCTATGGCATGCATGTCCGTCTCTACAAAACGTATTCCCTCGCATTCAAAAAGCCAAGCTGATCGCCTTGCTGATAATCCTTTCCAGATATGCCGAAATTTTTGATTTTCTGTATGTCAAATGGAGCAACCTGTAAAACTATTTGCGTTATTGGCAATAACCTATATACCTTTTTTACTATTTTTATATGGGTTGAATCTTGTTTTCTATAGACAAAGCGAGCCATCCTTTATACTTTGAACGCACAAGATTGTTGAATCTAGGCTTGCGATGCCTTGTTTTGCGATTGCGCCTTGAACTTCTGAAAGCTCTTCTCGTCGAGAGCAAGTCCACTATATCAGCCCTCAGCTCCGCCTCGGCTGCGTACAGCTCTTCTTTCTCCGTAGTCTCGAAAATGCCTATTGGTTTTGCTCCCCGCATCTATGCCTAATGATATTGGCTGAGCATATTCCGCGCTATCGTACAGTAGCTGGATTGCGGAGGACTCAAGCTTTGCAGCCTCAGCCCTGCCATCCTCTAGAAAATGCCTTGTCTTCCCATGGCGCTTCGTCGGCATCGGAGGCTTTCCGCCCTTGCTTAAAGCATAAGCCATATTTTCCGCCTTCCTTTGCGCTGCTGGCGCATAATGCCCCATTTCTAGGGTTAGTTGTCCTTCGCCAATGCTGCTCCAAGGTTTTATACCCATGCAGCACCGTCTCTCCCCCAAGGACTGTTCAGCCGCAGGCTGTAGCCTGCAGGTTTGAAAGCCGCAGAGTCCGGAGCTGGAACAAACGCCTCGGAGCGTCTATAAGACATTCTTGGACAGCGCAGCCTCTCAATTGACACTTAGGCTAGTCAATCAGGGCTTGTTCAAGCCCCTAGCTTTAGCTAGGGGGTGATGACTTCCTTCTCCTTTCCCAAAGGGAGGGCGCAAGGAATCCTCGCGCTCCTAACAAAATGCCTAGCGCTATACTGTTCTGCGGCAATTATCCTCAATTATAACTTGCCATGGGGAATTGTCAAGATAAGGAGCGTAATCATGTTATTATTCTGTGATAATGCCCCGATAAAATTATTCTGAAAAAATGTCCCGCATCGGGGCAAAAACCAGATGGGCAAGAGGCAACTCAAACAAGCGCATGTGCCATGGAGTTGCAATGAAGGGCCATTGAGCTGCCGAGATGCGGCACTGGCGCCAAGGCGCGGAACCGTGCATGGCGGATGCGGCGTAAGCCGCTTTCGCGGCATTCCAGAAGAGCGCCGAAACTCGAGGCACCTCGCAAGGCACCGCATTGCCCGCTGTGTGGAGCAGGCGTAAAACCAGGTGAAACGTCGCTAATCAGACAAGCGGATGCATCGAAGGCGCAGACGCACGCCATGCGTCGGCGAGTCGGCTCAAATCGGTACCGCGTATTTCGAATGGCTTGGCGTGGGAGGGAATCATGCTTTGCACGGAGTGATAGACGGTGCCGCTAGCCAACTTCCGGAGCTTCATATGACGGAAGGCGGGTGCTTGAAAAGCTGCCGTGAGCGGCGCGGCGGACGTGCCTGCCATTTGGCGTTCCGTTGGCGGCCTATCCTGGCGTCGCGCCATTTTCCGATCGCTTCGGGCGGAGAGGCCTGTCTAAAAGGTGAAGAGGCGCTACTAACGTAATTCGGCGGAGTGCCGGACGAATTTAGGGCATCCATAATCCGTGCGCATTCTTCGTAGCTAAGGGTCGCATGGAGCGGAACCGGGACGCACTGCAAAGTTTAAACGAACTGCCTCAAGCGATAGCCGAAAAGCTCATAGACTATTTGAAGCTGTATTTTATAATAGGCTTCATGCCGGCGGCGGTCGCCACATGGCTGGATTCGCGAGACTTTTCGTTAGTGGAGAAACGACAGAGCGATATACTCGAAACATACGAAAATGATTTCTCCAAACACGCTCCGAAGAATACCCTTCAGAAACTGCGTTATCTATGGAACAGCGTTCCGTCGCAGCTTGCGAAAGAGAACAAGAAATTCATTTACGGCCTTGTTCGTGAGGGCGCGCGAGCGCGGGACTACGAGGAAGCCATGCTCTGGCTTCTCGACAGCGGGTTGCTTCACAAGGTTGGCAGGATAACAAAAGCCGCCATGCCGTTGAAAGCCTACGAGGATTTGAAAGCGTTTAAGTTGTACTACCTTGATGTTGGACTACTTCGTTGCGTGAGCGAATTGCCGCTAGAAGCAATAATTGAGGGCATTGAGATAGTCGAGGAATTCAAGGGCGCGTTTACGTAACAGATTGTCTTGTAGGAACTTGCGTGAAGGAGCTCTATTCGCAATATCTACTACTGGACTTCGGAAGCAACGGCAGAGGTCGATTTTGTCTTTGCGGAAAATAGGAATATATATCCTGTTGAGATTAAGGCGGGTGTAAACCTACAGGCGCGAAGCCTGAAAGTTTATCGCGAGCGGTATAACCCAAAACTTGCGATACGCACATCGCTTTCCCGATGGCCGCTTTTTCCGTTTCGTCGAGGTCGGGTGTGAGAGCATACCCGTTGCTCCACATTTCGGGGAACAGGGCGATGGCAGCGCCCATTTGCTTCGATTTTAAATAATATTACAAACCTTTTTCAAGATTTCATCCTGCGATCCGGTAGGCATCAGCTGCATAATGCCACAATAAAATAAGTCATAACATTTTCCTCCATTCGTTTCTCCACACCTGGAAGAATATCTTAGCGCAGCTGAAGGCTGCGTATTGGAATTGATAATCTTCGCAGTTATCGACAACCCAACTGAACCCTGTCTTTTAAGCGGTTTGAAAAGCGACGCCCTCACAGTGCGTCAGCGCTCTTATCGTGAGCCTCTGCATTCTTAGAAAGAGAAACCAACACTATTATTTTCCTGCCTTTCAGACCCAAAACCGCATGGGTTTTTATAAATGGTATCGCGTATAAAGTCAAGCAGTATTTTTTAGGTGAAGAAAAATCATTTGACATCTTGGAAATCTTATTCCGAGATTCATGAGCCATTATATTTTTCCAGGAATCCATGTCTTGTTGAGATAGCCTCTGAAGAAGAAGGCATATTGTACAATAAGAACCGTTTCCTTGCTGAGCAAAAACGTGCATTGGAATAGGTTTTCAGCTATACTGCTTAGAGAATCAATGCTTTTCTAAACTCTTACAAAAAAGTTTTTTAAAACTGTAATGTCTCTCATTTCCCGAAGGTTTATTAGATGCTCGGCTTTATTCGGTGCATAAACTATGCGCTTTAAGCTTTGCTTCCAAATCAAAAGGAGAGATGGTCATGTATAGAATCAAATGGATGAGTATTGCACTGGCTTTTTCGCTCGTTTTTTCCGGATGCTCCGGAGGCTCGAAGACGGCAGAGGCGCCTGAGCCGGTAAATGCGGCTGGGGCTACGAAAGCGGCGTCCGAGGTGGAAGAAGCGCCTGCTGCGGCATATGCGCCTGAGGGGACGCAAGCTCCTGGAGCAGTGGTACCTGAGCGTGAATATCCTGAAACTGGAGGGAAGATGGAAACAGGCTCTCTCCTCCCTGACGCTGCTCAGAAAGCAGCATATTATGTGGATGACAATGGAAGATCATTTTCAGTTGAAGAAGAATACTCAGGCGTCATCCCAAATATGGAAGGATATATCCCAATTACCGAAAATCAGTGGAATACGGCGCTTGGGAACCCGGTAATGACTTTCTCGCTCAAGGTTGATTCAGCATCGTACAGAAATGCGGCCCGGTACTTAAACAGCGGAATTCTTCCGCCAAGAGACGCAGTAAGAATAGAGGAGTTCATCAACTATTTCAATTATGACACGCCTTTGCCGGAGACAGACTCTCCGTTTTCAATATATACTGAGATCGGACCGTCTATCTTTGGATCAGGAAAGCGTTTGGCCTTTGTCAGGGTGAAGTCTAAATCAATCGATCGCAGCAATCTTCCTAAAAGCAACTTGACTTTTTTAATAGACACTTCAGGTTCAATGGATTCATATGATAAGCTTCCGCTTCTTAAAACAGCATTCCAAATGCTTGTAGATACTTTGACGGATGATGACGTAGTATCAATCGCTACATATGCTGGAAGCTCAAGCATCTTGCTGGACAGCGTGCCGGGAGGCCAAGGCCGGAGAATCATGGATGCAATTCAAAACCTGGAGGCTTCAGGCAGCACGGCCGGAGCAGATGGAATCAACACAGCATACGAGCTGGCGGAAAAGAATTTCCTTCAGAACGGAAACAACAGGGTAATCCTTGCCACGGATGGAGACTTCAATGTGGGAGTATCGAGCCTTGAAGAACTTAAGGCGCTGATCAGCGCCAAGCGGAAGACAGGGGTTTACCTGAGCGTGCTTGGCTTTGGAACAGGCAATTTGAAGGACAACGTTATGGAAACCCTTGCAAAGAATGGAAACGGGAACTATGGGTATATTGACAATGTAAGCGCAGCCAAGAAAATACTCGTGGATGAATTGAACACCAGCCTTTATGCGATAGCTGAAGATGTGAAGGCCCAAATAGAGTTCAATCCTGCGCTTGTTGAGTCCTATAAGCTCATTGGATATGAGAATTCAATAATTCCTAACCAAGACTTCGATAACGATGCAAAAGATGCTGGAGAAATCGGGGTCGGCACGGATGTTGTCCTCATGTTTGAAGTTCAGCTCAAAGAAGGCTCCTCGGATGAACAGGGGGTTTTGAAATACCAAGCGGCGACGCCGACGGAACAAGAAGACGGCGATTATTCAGACGAACTCTTAGAGGTTCGGATACGATACAAAAACCCCGGTGAGAGCGAAAGCAAGCTGATTGCTAATCCTGTTTCAATAAACGCCATAACCGATAGAAATTCCACTGACTTTAACTTTGCTTCAGCGGTTGCAGGGTTTGGATCCATACTTGCCGGAAGCAATGATGTTTCCATAGAAGACGTGCAAAGGCTAGCCATCGATAGCATGGGCGAGGACAAAGGCGGATACAGGAAAGAGTTTGCTGATCTTACAAATAAATACAAAGCCATTAGGTGACCCTATATCATCGCCTGATATCTGAAGGCATTCATCCTAGCCTCCTGAGTGACGGGATGGTGACAATGACAACAACCGATTGAAAAGCAGCTTTTATAAACCTCTATGGTGCTGCGTTTTACAGCCAAGGAGGATGAAAGGAACCGAATATAGCGGTCGAATGCATCAGTCGACTGCCGAAGTTTCGTCTGAACTTAATTTATATGATATCAGCGTATAATGGCTTGTTTTATCAAGCGCTACTGGTATTTTCGCACTAAGTATAGGGCTATTTTTCTACCTAAGACAAAGCTCAACGATCATTACCGTTTAATGCCCTTAAGATAAGCTGTTTATCTTTAGGAAGAAGATTTTGTCGACTCTTCGCCTGCGCTGGGGCGGGAGAGACAGCCCTGCGGCCCAGCATCCTCTCCGCGCGGCGCTGTGGGTTTTCATATCAATTATCTCCTTATCTCAGTTGTAGACCGGATAATAAGTTGCACAGAAGCGCAATATCAACTAGATTAGACGGATTGAATTGACTTTAAGTAAATCCCTGCACAATTTCAAATTCCTTCAACTGAGAAGTTCTGCATTGCGTGCGTAGCAAAATGCCAGTAATTTCATTTTGCTTGTTTAACTGTCCTGTCCACCGGTGATGCCGGTCTAATTGAACTGATGCAACAAAACTTATTCAACCCAGTTGACGAGTTTTAGTCCGTCAACTGGGTTGTTGTTAGTAACGAGGGTATACCCATTGACGATGCAGCATGCGGCTATGACATTGTCCGCATCGTCAATCGGCTTGCTTGCTTTTTTCAGTATAACATAAAGTCTACCGCCTAATCCCAGCAACTCTCATCCATTGGTTGTTTTTGAGTAGGACAGTAGGCTTTATTGAACTTATCCAACTTGTATAAAAGCATTTTTTGCCGCCAGCTTACTACTTAAACTCGAAGTAAACCATAGGCGGTAGGTTGTATTCGCTGACTTATTCGAGTATGCTTTGGAAAGAGTCTTCTACCTCCTTAATTTTTTAAACAGGTAGGTGAGTATGTTTGTTTCGAGCGCACAGGTCATAAATATAAGTCCCTCTCGTTCATTCTAAATCTGCGCTTGCCGCTTTCCAATTCGGCGCATTCCTCCGCGCTCAACTCATCCTTACCCGAAGTGCCGGATATGAACACCCTATGTGGATGTGTTGAGGGAATAAGATAGTGGAATCTAAACATGAGGTAGCCCATGTTTTGACGAGGTTTGAGCCTGAAGCGCCTAAAATCGTAAATGTTCCTGTAAAAAATAACCTTTCGGCTGAAAAGCTTTTTAAAACTCACTCAGAGAGGATTTTGACGGCGGCCAGACCAAGATTTACAGCAGAGCCGGAATGCGGGGCGTGCTTCGAAAGCGGCGCATTCCGCGACTTATGCGTGGACTGTAAAGTTGGGGTTTGACGGATTGCTAAGATAGACTCAATAGCCGCATGCACTGGGAGCAGAAGAAATTGTCGTGTTTCCACGCATGCCGGCTGGCTGGAAGATAGGAGGGAGAATTGGGCATGAAAGCGAGAATCGCGCTGGGCATCGCTGTGGCGCTTATGATTGCGACTTCAACAGCAGCGTCGGCTTCAACAGCAACATCGGCTTCAACTGCGGCATCGGAGGATATCGCATTAGATTTTACGCCTAAAGACTCTAACGTTGACAAATATGTCCTGACGGTGGTCGAAAGCGGCCAATACTGCGTTTTTACGGATGATGGAAACGGATCCCCATTCAATGTGGACTATTTTTCGAATCTTATTTTTACTCCGTTTTTTGAAGGCCTGGAGGAGATCGGCATTAAATACGGATATATTGAATACGGATATATTGAGGACGGCATCTGCTTTGCCGCAAGCCAGCTGCCTGTAAAGAGCGGAATCACCCGTGTAGCTGGACTGTTCTACGACTCAACGAAGTCCATCAAATTTTACATCAAAAACATGGGAGGAGTTCCCATTTCCCTTCACAACCTTAAGCTGTACACAAAATAAAAGCCCCATTTAGGGCTTTTATTTTGTATGCCCAGCATGTGTGACAGCTAGGCGGTGAAAGACCGCTGTGGGCTTGGCGGCAGGAGCCGCGAGCCAAAGGCAAGGGCGTCCGCCGCGAGGCGGAATCTGAAAGAAGCTGGAGGCAAGCCCTCGGTCCAAGGCGCACGAACCGGGCTGGAGGCTGGCTTGCGCCGGGCGGGCTTGCAAAGCGAGGCGAAGTCCGAAGGCGGGGCTGAGCGGCGGCTCCGCCGTGCCGCCCGAAGCGCATGCGAAAGGCTCTGGCGGACATATGAGGGGAAAGATGCCGCGCCTGCCCGGGGAGGCCTGGCCGAATGCCGCGGCGCGGGGAGCCACCCCCTAAAGCGGCGGCCCATGCGGCGATGCATGGCTGAACGCCGGAGGCCGGCGGGATTCGCGGCAATGGATCCCTTTTTTAAGAGGGCAAGATGAATCTTGAAGCTCGTGAAGGACGAAGGGATTGGAGGCCGTGGAAATTTAACGGGTTCAATGAGAGCCGCGGGAAAGCGGAAGGTGCCACGCGGCAGCTGTCCAGGGGAAGTGCGGATGGAAGCCGGGGGCGGCCTGGAAGCGCAGGCGGGGGATGCGGCGCCTGAGAATCGAAGCGGCGGTGCGCAAATGGCATGCGTCGGTAATCCGCCGGAGTGCAAAATGCCGAATCGGCATTTCGCACCACTCAACGGATAATCAAGCTCCAAAAAAGGAACGTTTGATGAAAAGCGGTACACCTACCGTGGAGAGCAATCAAATCTCCATCTTGTTCACCTTTTTCACCTTTCCAGTAATAACACCAAGCTAATGATTTACAGGTTTTTCTTGAAATCGAGTTCATTTAGATATATATTTAAACATGACATAGTGTTGTCATGTTATCTATGTTACAATATTGATTATAGACAAATTTAGGAAAGGAGGGCAATCGTGTATGCACTATGCCGATTACAAAACGATACTCTCGCCAAAAAATGGCATGAATCTTTACCGTGGTTGTTCCCACGGCTGTATCTACTGTGATAGCCGAAGTGCCTGCTACCAAATCAACCACCATTTTGAGGACATAGAAGTCAAGCGCAATGCTCCACAGATTCTGGAGGAACAACTGCGGCGAAAAAGAAAACCTTGCATGATTGGCACAGGCGCAATGTGCGACCCATATATCCCGCTGGAAGAAGAATTGCAGGTCACTCGCCAATGTCTTGCCGTTATTGAGCGGTATGGCTTTGGGCTTTCGATTTTAACAAAATCCCCGCGGATTTTGCGGGATTTGGATTTGTTGAAAGCTATCAATGAAAAAACGAAATGCGTGGTACAAGTGACACTGACCACCTATGACGAGGATTTGTGCCGAAAATTAGAACCAAACGTGTCAACAACATCAGATCGGTTTCATGTGTTAGAAGTCATGCAGAATAATGATATACCGACTGTTGTATGGTTAAGTCCCATTTTGCCGTTTATCAACGATACGGAAGAAAATCTGCGCGGCTTGCTCGATTATTGTATTGCGGCAAAAGTGCGGGGCATACTTTGTTTTGGCTTCGGGGTAACTCTTCGTGAGGGGGACAGGGAATACTTTTATGCACAGCTTGACCGCCTTTTCCCTGAAATGAAACAAAGATATATCCGTTCCTTTGGAAGTGCATATATGTGCAACAGCCCAAACAATAATTCTCTGACGTCAATTTTCAAAGAGGTATGCAAACAACATGGCATTCTTTGGAAAACCGATGATGTTTTCACCTATTTGCAGACGTTTGAATATAAAACCGGGCAGCTATCGCTGTTTTGAATTGTGGGGTGGATAAGTTGCAGATAAACAGGCTTTTTGAAATCGTATATCTTTTGCTGAACAAGAAAAATGTGACCGCCAACAAGTTAGCAGAGCATTTTGAGGTTTCTAAGCGAACCATACTGCGCGATATTGATACGCTAAGTGCCGCTGGAATTCCTGTCTATACGTCACAGGGTAAAGGCGGTGGCATATTTATACTTGATAATTTTGTGCTGAACCAAGCTACTATTTCAGACGAGGAACAAAATCAAATTTTGCTTGCCTTGCAAAGTCTTTCGGCTACGAAATTCGTAAGTGCGGATGAACTTCTATCAAAATTAGGCGCTCTCTTTGATAAATCCGATACCGATTGGATAGAGGTGGATTTTTCGCGTTGGGGAAATACGAAACCAGACAAAGAACGGTTTGAAATTCTGAAACGAGCAATATTGAAAAGGCAAACAATTACATTTTCCTATCCAAGTTCATATGGTGAAACCATAATCAGAACGGTAAATCCGTTGAAATTGGTTTTCAAATCCAAGGCGTGGTATTTGCAAGCATATTGTCTGTTGAAGAATGACTACCGAACTTTCAAAATAAACCGTATGCTATCCGTGTCGGTCACATCCGACGGCTTTCACAAACAAGACTTTATGCCGCCGGGGGTGGAATCCTCTGACCACATGGCACCTGTTCTCACGCATTTGAAATTACAGTTTGCGCCTTATGCGGCGTATCGTGTCTATGACGAATTTGACACAAAAGATGTGACAGAAAACGAGGACGGCACTTTTACTGTGACCGCTGATTTACCTGATGATTACTGGCTGTATGGCTTCCTGCTGTCTTTTGGAACTGCCATCAAAGTAGTAGAACCTACGAGTGTTAGAGATATTCTCATTACGCAAGTCACGGAAATAAAAAAACTATACTTGCCGGAATAAGCATGACATACTGTTGTCATCTTTTGAGTGCTATACTATAAATACAAAGTAAATAGTAAAAATAGTACAGGAGGAAAACCCACATTGGCAGAGCAACAACAAAATCAGACTTAATCAAGGCGGCTACCAAGCAATTTGAAAAAATGTGGAAGCTGATTAACACAATGGCAGAGGAACAGCAGCTTGCCACATTCACATTTGAATTGACTAAAAGCATGAAAGAGGCACACTGGACGCGCGATAAAAATCTGCGTGATATTCTCGTTCATCTGTATGAATGGCATCAATTATTGCTAAATTGGATTGATTCCAATCAATCCGGCAGTACAAAACCTTTTTTGCCAGAGCCGTATAACTGGATAACCTACGGTGATATGAACGTAGAGTTTTGGAAGGAACACCAATCCACGCCATACAAAGATTCAAAAAAAAGCTCTGCGATAGTCATAAACAAGTAATGGCGGTGATTGAGAGCTTCTCCAATGAGGAATTGTTTGAAGCAGGCGTCCTTCCTTGGATGGGAACGTCCGTCCTTGGTGCCTATTGTGTTTCGGCAACGTCAAGCCATTATGATTGGGCAATGAAAAAAACCAAGGCGCACATCAAAACATTTATGCAATAAAAATTACTCAATTTCAGCTTGGGTGCATACCTTTGCACGATTCCTATAACCTTTACACGATTCTGTTCGGCGGGTGCATAAATGCTCGTTTGGTGCAAAACGCGGAGGGGAAACCAGGCCTTAAAAACAGCCTGTGAAATACCTTCGAACGCAAAAAAGCCCAGTTATACTGGGCTTTAAGGCTACATCGGGCTTCTATCAAGTCCAACGTACAAATATGGCGGAGGAGGTGGGGGTTGAACCCACGCTCCGTTGCCGACCTATCGCATTTCGAGTGCGACCCCTTCACCACTTGGGTACTCCTCCGTGTATATGTTCACCTGATTGATCTGCAAAATCCTATTGGGAAATTGAGTAGACATCGCAAATATTCAGTTGTCGTCTCGGCGTGAAAACGCCGGTAATTCAAGGTTTTTCGGGGTTTTCCCTTCCATCAATGGAGAGTGATTTCGAGTCGTTCTCGTTATAACCACTTCGATACTCCTCCGTATATTTCAACCCTTTTCTACACTCGGAAAAAGTATAGAAAACAGCTGTTCAGTTATTTGTCCGAAGCCCCAAAAGTCCTATAATAAAAGGTTTTCAGACTTCCTCTTGCCTACCTCATTTCGAGAACTCCACGCACGAAGACCCTTTGAATGCGAGCTGAGAATTGAATCCTCCATCAAATTTCCCTTATGCTGTCTTCCAAAATGGCGTACTTGTAAGCGCGCGCAGACAAGTAGTCTTCAGGCCTCAAGTAAGGGTTGTCTTTTGCGCCTTCAGCCAAGTGATGGGCGAAATCTCTAGAAATGGTTCTCAGCGGATGAAGAACTACTTCATGAATGCTTACCGGTATGATATAGAAGTCATCCTTAAGGAGCTGGCGGATTCTTTTTGCCACTCCGGGATAGAATATAGCAGCCGCGCCGTTTATCATTGTTGAATTAGTTAAGACATAAGCGTTTCGGTAGCTTTTCTGAAGATGGTACGATCCTATTTTGCTCATGAAATCGAATTTCTCGCCTTTAAACAACTCCGGTGCATGGATGGCATACTGCTCTTTTGCCGCGAGCCTAGGCGGGAAGCTTTTGATTCCAGCGGCCAGCGCCCCGTCTATCGCATCGCCGGGGCTGAAGCCCCAAAGCTCCGCAGCGTCCAAAGGAACCTTAAAAGACGCCGAGGCTTCTTCCAAGCCTTGCATCCGCACGCAAAGAACCAGCGCCATGTCGCCTATCTGACGGAATACATGATTCCTCAGTAGCTGAGAGTTGCGTTCGTACGGCAGCATTCTCACGAACAGCCTGTCTTTAATCTTTTCATATGAAGCAAGATTCTTTATGACTGAGCGGTTGAAGGAGATGGTTTCATCGTCCATCGCCTCCTCAATCCGCTTAATGATTCGAAACATGACATCCCCAAACGGAAGTCCGCTAAAGTAGACTGCGTATTCTTCCTCAGGCCTGATCCTGAAAACGCAGGAAGCTTTGCTTTCGAGTCCGGGAGCGTCAGGGTAAAGCTTCCTAACTTCAACTGCCGCTTCGCCTTCGCATTTGCCTGAAGCGGCGGCGCCTGCGACAAATATGCCTTCAAACACTGAATTAAGGCTTTTAATCATCCGCTCAGTGAATTGTTCAAATGACAGCCTCTTTTCCATACCTATTTCCCCCTTGCGTTGATAGTAAAATTATAGGCCTAAAATTATGAAGCGTCAAGCTGCCAAGTTTTTTCAGATGCGGATGTGCAGTAGAAAGACTAGATTTCAGGTTGGCTATGCAAATGAGCGTCTGAAAATCTACCAGAAAAATCGGAACTGTTCCGACAACTCTATTTGTATTATTCACCAGTCATAAGAGCATAAAATTCTTGCAGAAAAGTTCAAAATCAAAGAGAATATATATTTGAACTTGCATACTTATCAATCCATTAATATAATTCTTAGATTATGTATATGTTTTAATAAATTATATGGATAAATATGACAGAACTAACGACAAAATTATTCAAAATGACAGTATCTTTGCAAACCGTCGGAACAGCTATGAAAAATCTATGGGATATGGATGGAATAGGCAACGGTAAATTGAGAACGAAAGCGGAAAGAGACGCTCTGAGGAGCGTTTTTCCGAACTCTACTGAGCTTAGGCAGCTGTGGTCTTCCCGTTTACCAGTAAGCGCTATCCATCTGCTCAGACTGAAACGCAGGGCTTGTAACAGATTTATAAAATCTAATCATAATTATACAAAATACTCAAAAAGACTAAAATTATTATGACAAACGTTGAGAAATGTGATCTAATGTAAATATGAATAATTTAGTATCAATAGGCATGGCGGCAAAGATATTAGGCGTGTCCGAAATTACGTTGCGCAGGTGGGATTGCGAAGAGATATTCCCCGCAATTAAAACGGAAGGAGGGCGCAGGCGATGCGGCATATCAAAGCTGAAGCCTGAAACTGTGCATAAATGCGACTTCGCAGGCACGCGTAAAACAATTGCGCATGCAAGAGTATCAAGCCGCAGCCAAAAATCCGATTTGGAACGGCGGAGCTATTCTGCTCAAAGAATGGCTGGATGTTTGATATAATTGCCGGCCTTGGCTCGGGGATGAATTATCACAAGAAAGGCTTGAAAAAACTGTAGAGCGCCGTAGATGACAGCGTCGGGCGGCTGGCTTTGACGCGCGAAGACAGGCTTTTGCGCTTTGGGGCGGAGTCGGCTTTCGCAATTTGCGAAGCTGAAGACGTTGAAGCTGTGATTGTCAACAAAGGCGAAGCTGCGACTTTTGAAGAGGATTCAGCGGCAGATGCGCTTGAAATGGCCGCAGTTTTTTCAGCGCGCTTGCATGGCTCTCGGAGCAAGAAAAACAAGAAGCTCCTTGATGGCGCGGCAAAGGTTGTCGGGGAGGCGCCGAATGATGAGGGCGCGCGAAATTCAACTTTGCCCAAGCAGCGTGCAGGCGGCTTATTTCGCCAAAGCCTGCGGCGCTGCGAGATTTGCGCGCA
>JAISZB010000387.1 GCA_031269465.1 Clostridiales bacterium
TTTTCGTGCGGCTGTTTGACCGCAAAATGTGTCACTTTATGGCTATTTGTAATCTTACATACGCAAAACCGCCCTTTGACCCAATTGGCACCCCCTAAAGAGGTTTCGTACTAAACTGCCTTTTTTTGTTGATTATACAGCGAGTGCGAGATGCCGGTATCGGCATTTTGCACCATTCAATGGATAATCAACAAAAAAAGGAAACATTTGATGAAAAGCGGTATAGAAGAATTTCAAGACATTGGCTAAGCGTACGGCTGTTCCAGACGAAAGAAAGCAGCGCATTCCTTGCCCGCCTAAGCGTTTTTCAAGTGCTTTCCACTAGGCGCAGATTTTGCAAGCCTATGCTTAAAGCAACAATCATGCAATTCTAAATTCCTTTCTTTTTCATAGAGTAGATGGTGCAAGCAACTTAAGGATGCATTAATAAACAGTTATTACATTCTTGAAGTTAAGAGCACTTAACCTTAACTGCTAACTGATATTGATTCTGGTCAAGTATCGATGAAATGTACGCAGCAGCCCTCCTGCTCGAACTGCACAATTCTCCCTGTTTGATCATCAGGTTCTTCTGCGGAGGCGTAAAAAAGGCGTTGCAGAGTCGAACTACGCGTTATTTATGAATCAGTAGAGCGAACTCCTAGACTCTTGCTGCGTTAAGCTTGATTCCATGGAAAGGGGCGTTTAACATGAAAGCAATAGATTAGATTATACTGATTTGCAGTCAACCTACCGATTAAGTTGCCTGATTACCTATTGAAGCATTGCCTAATCCATCATCAAAATCGGAACTTTCCAATGCAAATCAGTATAGCAACAGAGAAAGCATCTAGAAAACAGCAAGAAAAGAGAAATATACGCTCTAAGATGACTCTTCCTAGAATGATATCTTGGAGAATGAGCAATTAATGGCGAAACGATGAGAGTTCTTCCTTTGCGCTTCTAGCCGCTATACAGATATGCTAACTTTGAAAAGGAAACTGACATTTAAGGAGAGGTGATTATTAGTGGAAAGTACATTAATTAAGTGGGCTGTCATCATCGGCATAGTCTTCTTTATCCTTTATTGCATTGTTGTAGCTGCGTTTTTTATCGGCTTAGCAATGGGGACGGTAGGATCGGCGTGGGGTGCCGGCGCAGCAGTTGTCAATTATGGCAAGTCGGTTAAGGTAAACCTTTTTGACGCGAATAGACCAGGGGTTTCGACAGCTTCGTAAGTACATAGTGTTTGAAGGGCAGCCCTCAGAGTAAACTGAGACCGCCCTTTAAAGTCTGAACGGGAATGCATCAGCTTAGGCGGAGAGCGTTTCGTACAGAGCTTCTATACCGCTTTTCATCAAATGTTTCTTTTTTGGAGCTTGATTATCCATTGAAGCCTGTATAATCAAGCTCCAAAAAAGATAATTTTATATGAAAAGCAGTATAGATGCAACCTTGCGCTGACAACCCGCCGCCTAATGTCTCAAGGCTAAAGATCTTTGATAATTGAGGCGGGGGCTTGCAGTTGCAAGGCTAGTGCTGTCGCTCTTAATTGCGTGACACGCTTTTAGCCCGTAAAATGCTTAATTATAGCCAAATAGGACTGTAGCGCAATTAAGACTGTCTGCACTAGCCTAAGCTTCCACTGGGAAGCTCTGCGCCGCCCAAGAATATATAGCGCTCCGGGGCGCTTGCCCCGGCTCCGGGCCCTGCGGCTTGCGGCTGGACAGACAGCGCTGCAAACATATAAAACTTTGGAATAGCATTGGCGAAGGGCTGCCAGCCGCGGCAACGCAGAATTAACGGGGCGCATTCCTCTCCCGCCTAATGGAATTTGAGGCGGGAGTCTCCTGCGCCAAATCTGATGAAAAAGAAAAACAATATGATTTCAAGAAAATTCATTTTCCTCTAGATGGACGAACTGTACATATCATTAAATTCGCCTGTTATTGCGTGCTGAACGACAGCTAAACAGTTTGGCGTGAAGGAGAGAAACCTCGTGGGAAATCATCAACCTGCAAAAATAAGCTACTTCTTCAGTAAAGGTTATTCGGACGCCGGGAATGTAATCAAAGGGGCATGGGTAAATAACTGGGGTACAGTCAAATGGTATAGAACCAAGCTTTCAGACTCTTGGAATTCAGGACATTCTGTTGCTCGGTGGTTTTTAGCCGTCCTTTGGATATTTGGCATGCTAGCGGTTTTTGCCGTAGGTTCAGCCGTCACAGCCATTTTTACCGTTGTCAACGTGGCAGTGCTGGCAGCCGCAATGTCTGTGATATATCTATGCTTTTCAATTCTGTGGCTCGCAGATCTTATATATCTGAAATCACATAAGATATTCAGCACCTGCCCTATTTGCAAGGCAAAGTTCCTTTTGCCTTCTTTCATTTGTCCGTCTTGCGGCGCTGTGCATACCGAACTTCGTCCGAGCAAATATGGCATCCTCAAGCGCCAGTGCAATTGCGGAGCAACGATGCCAACAACATTCGCTAACGGGCGAAATGGACTTCCAGCAATTTGTTCAAATCAAGAATGCGCCCGCCCAATATTCGGAATCGGATCAAGACCCATTTGCATTCCTGTAATTGGCGGGCGCAATACGGGAAAGACTGCTTTTATCACGGCATTCTCATATGATTTCATTCAAAGCGTCATGCCTAGCATCGGCTTGACAAAAGAGAACTATGACAGTGAGAAAGAAACGATATACGCCACGATGCAGACAGATTACACTACGGGCGAAACCTCAGCTACAACTCGCGAAACCGATCCCAGCAAGCCTAGTTCGGTTTCATATAGCTTCTTGACAACCGGCAACGGGCTTAAGCCAAAAAGATTGCTGCATATCTATGATATTGCGGGAGAAGTTTTTACTGACAACCGCGAGAACGAAGTCCAGCAGCAATATGACTACAGCCACGGCATTGTTTTGATAATAGATCCTCTTTCTATAACTGACTTTGCCAATAACGTGTGGGATAGACTGTCAAGTATCGATAGGGCTTCTGCAAGTGATGCCGATCTCTTATTCATTATGGATTCATTCCTGCAGAAACTTCAGCAAGCAACTGGTTTATCTGACGTACAGGCTTCTGGAGTCCCGCTGGCGGTCGTAATCAGTAAAGCTGACTGCGCAGGCCTTCCAGAGATGATCGGCGACAAAGCTGTCAATGCCTTGGCATCAGACCAAGCTTATAGCGGTTGGAAGCAAACCGATATAATGGATGACTTATGCCGGAAATTTCTTCGAGACAATGGGATGGCCGCCTTTGAACTTGCTATAAAGCACAAGTTTAAGAAAAATCGTTTCTTCTCGTGCTCAGCGATTGGCCATGAGCGTGGTTTGGGAGCTTATAAGCCATGGGGCGTATTAAGAGTCATGCAGTGGCTGATTGCATCGGCTGACTCAGACATCGCGAAGATCTGGAATACAGAAGTTTTCTCTGACCCGCCTCAAGGCGCGAAATAGCGAATAATGGCAATTCTGAATTATAAACGAATTGTTTAGAATCGCTTTTGTATGGAGATAGCTTCTCTTCTTCAGCAAGGCTTAAATAGAAGGGTAATATTTCTTAAGCGCTGTGGGGATTAGCAATAGAGATCACTGCATAGTTTTCAAGAATGGAGGATGAGGTTATTGTCAATAGATGATGATGCAGAAAGCCAGAATCCTTATAATTTTCTGAGGGTGTCTGAATCGGATTCGACGGAAGAGTCTAATGAGATAGTTGAAGATATTGCTGAAGCTGAAAATATAATAAATGCAGTAGCAATTCCATCAGAATCAGTTCAGCGCCACTCTGAATCCATAAATTTGACAGAAGTTTCTGGCGAGCCTTCAACTGACATTATTATGTCAAAGCTGTTTTCAATTGAAAAGTCATTGCATGAAACTTTGGACAAGCATCATGCACCCAGTTTTGAGCCAATCTTTGAGGCTATAAGTGGACTTAATGACGGCATTGAGAGTTTACGCCAGCTTTTTGACGCAAGAATATCGCGCACCGAACATGAAGAGAAAGTTATCGATAATATGCACTCTGAACTCTCGCGGTATCGTCAGGATATGTATGCGCGGCTGTTGCGCCCGATCTTGCTTGATATAGCAGACGCGCGTGATTACGCTATAGGACTTGTTTTAGAAGCCCAGCCAGCACAAGGCGGCAAGATGGCGATTGACGCTGGCCTGGTAGGGATGCTTGCAGATCAATTGCTTGAATCTATGGCTAAAAATGGCGTCGAATCCTATCAGTCTGAGTTAATGTCAAGCTTTGACCCTGCGAAAATGCGCATCGTGAAAAAAATCCCCACGAACGATAAAACATTGCATGGTAAGGTCGCGCGTTCAGTAAACGATGGGTATGCCTATGATGGCAGAAGGCTGATGCCAGAGCGGGTATGGGTGTATTCATTCACGCAGGAATAATTGAATTTATGCGGCAAGTGAAAAGAGCCGGAATAAGGGAGGAAACAGTTATGGCTGACGCAAAGAACTATGTGTTCGGCATTGACCTCGGCACAACCTACTCATGCATAGCTTACGTTGATGAATCTGGCAGGGCTGAGGTCATAAATAATCTTGACGGCACTAATACAACGCCGTCTGTAGTCAGTTTCACAAGTCCATCGGAAGTGACCGTAGGGCAAACCGCGAAAGAGAACGCTGTGCTTGAGCCAGACACCACAATTTCACTTGTAAAGACGTTGATGGGCAAGTCCAGCTTCGCGATAAACTACAATGGGCGCGATATGACGCCTGAGGAAGTATCATCATATATACTAGGCAAGATCACCGGCGATGCGTCAAAGATACTTGGCGTTGAGGTTAAAAATGTTGTCATTACCGTTCCGGCGTATTTTGGCACGGCAGAACGCGAAGCCACAAAAGCCGCAGGAGAAATCGCCGGACTAAATGTTTTGGGCATACTTTCTGAGCCGACCGCAGCCGCTATACACTATGGAATCATGCGTGAGCAAGTCGATAAGACCGTTCTCATCTATGATCTTGGCGGAGGCACATTTGACGTCACGGTTCTTCATATAAGCCCAGGCAAGGTAGAAGTAGTCTGTTCGGAAGGCAACCATGACCTTGGCGGACGCCTTTGGGATGAGCAGATCATGCTCTACCTTGAGGCGGAGTATAGAAGCCAAACCGATTATGAAGAAGAGCTTAGCCCAAGTGAGATGCAGGATCTTCGCATTACTGCCGAAAAGACAAAGCAACAGCTTACAAACCGCCAGGAAGTGCCTGTGGCTGTCAGGATAGGCCTGCGGCCTGCGCGCGTGATCCTTTCAAAGGACACTTTCACCGAGCTAACCCAGCACTTGATCGACGAAACTATCACGCTTACTGAACGTTCTATTGAGATAGCAAAGAGCAAGGGGTTCGGGATAGACGAGATACTTCTTGTTGGCGGATCAACGCGTATGCCGCAGGTTGATGATGCTCTCGCAGCGAAGTTTGGCATGAAGCCGAAGCTCCTCGAGCCTGATGAAACGGTCGCAAAAGGAGCCGCCCTTCACGCTGTAGCGGTATACGTTCACGGCCAAAAAAATCCTGAAGACGGCGGTTCAAGCGATGAAACAGTTCACGGCGGACCCAAGAAACTCGGTTCCAATCCTCCCCTGGACAGCCGCGACACAGGCAGCAATGTTCAAGTCATCGTGGCAACTACGAAGAGCTACGCGATTCAAATCATAGATGAAAACGATAAATCTGTTTGCTATAACATGATTATAAAGAACGAGCCTATGCCAGGCGGCTCCGTGACGCATTCAGAGGAGTTTGGCACTTACTCGGCCAATCAAACCAATGTTCAGCTAGAGGTTTACGAAAGCGACTATATGGAGAAAACTTTCGAGATAGACGATGAGCTAAAGCTAGGCGAGGCGATTCTTGAACTGGCAAAAGGGCTTCCGAAGGGATCGCCAATACAAGTAACTTTCATCTTGACGGAAGACGGAATGCTTGAGTTGACAGGCGTAGACAAAACGAGCGGCAAACAAGTAAAAGCGACAATGCAGATCAAAGGCCTTATCTCGCGCGAAGAGATAGAGGAAGCAAAAAAACACCGCTCAGGCATCACCATCCTCTAGCGGGAAGGCTGCCGCCTGTTTTGGAGCATGATTATACAGGCAGTGCGAAATGCCGATTCGGCATTTCGCACCCTCAGTGAATATCAAGCTCCAATACAAGAGCATTCACCTTCAAATCGTTGGTATAACCTATACTGATTTTCATAGGAAACTGTCTTTTTTAGCTCTTGATTATACAGCGAGTGCGATTTATCAGCATTTCTCACTGCCTGTAATCAAGTTCCAAAAAAGGTAATTTTATATGTAAAGCGGTATAACTGAATCGTTCGCTGCGATCGCACAAGTGATCTCGTTTAGAAACAATAGGATGTGATTAGTTTTGCCAAATGATAACTGGTACCTTGTGTTGGAACTGGAGTTTGATCCGCCTGTTATCGACCCTGCGGTTATCGAGCGGAGAATTGATGACAAGAGAAAATTCTGGTCTGGCGCTTCAACAATGGACGCGAAAAATGGGCCTGTTTATAAGCGCTATTTGGAATGCACAGCACAAATCAAAAGGGACATGTCAGACGATAGCACCCGCAAAAAGCTGGCGAGCGAAGCGCTAGCGCAGCGCGATAAAGAGATAGACGCTTTCCTTCGCCTTTCACATGTGAAAGAATATCCTTCTTCTACCATTGATTCAATCGCCGCAAGAAAAGGATGGCCATGGTCTCGCGTTGCTCTTGAAAAAGGCTGCGCGAGGAACGGCATAGAAATTACGCCAGAAAATATCGACTATGAGAAGATATTTGAGCAATACTGCAAGAAACCTGCCGGCTCGGCGACCTTCGAAAATTACAAACCCAATTTGGAAACTCTTTCATGTAAAGATTTATACGAGTTTTTGCTAAGCGACGGCCCTTCAATAAAACGTACGAGCAGTTGCGATATTTGGCGCGAGGCTGCAGAAGAACGAGCGAAGAGGTATAGCGGCAAGCACGACGGAGTTTCTTCATCGGGTTCCAAGCTCTGCGCTGCGGCAAAGATAATCTTTAAAGACGCAGCCTCCAAGAAAAAATACGACCAATTCCTTGCTTATTTCAAGCGCACGGAAATACTTGAAAAGGCTTACAGTTTATTTGACTCTACTCAGCAACTCCTTTCAGAGGCCGCTGTAGAAGGTTTTGTTGATGAACTCGTTAGAGTGCTTGAAGGAAACCGGGATACAGCGGGTCAGGTTTTCGCGGCTTATTGCAAAAAGAAAGGCATACAGTTCATTCCTCCTCAAAAGCCTAGCCCGGATGATGAAAAAAACTATAGATTTTGTCCGTTTTGCGAGACGGCCAACGATATCTCCAAAGGTTCTAAATGCAGGAATTGCGGACAGGATCTCGATATAAAATGCCCTAAATGCTCACAGATCAGCCCGTCAAGCGTACACGCCTGCTCTAAGTGCGGGTTCAAGTTCGGGAATATTACGCAAGCCATTGAAAATTGCGATTATGCGGAGCAGTGTATCGCAGCTCTTGAGTTTTCAGCCGCCGAAAGATACCTCGCCGAGGCTGATCGCCTCTGGCCTGGCAACGATAAGAGCAGGCCTGTGCGCTCGCAGCTTAAATCCGCGCAGACTGCGGTTGGGCCTTTAGTTGCGTCGCTGAAAACCGCGCTGGAAGGAAAGAGGTTTTGCGAGGCAAGGAAGCTCTACGATGAAATTCGCATATCCTACAAAGAATATAAGGACTCTGATATAGAAGCGAAGATTGATGGAGCGATAAGCCGCGCAAAAGAAATAATTGATAAATCTAGGGTTTCCAGCAGAGAAGACGCTCTTTTAGAAGGCGCCGCGCATGCGTTTGAACAATGTGCGGATTATCCTGAAGCTAGGCAAATTCTTATCGACAACCCGCCTGCTCCCCCAACAAACATCAGGGTGGAGCCTGATCCCGCAACTCGGATAACAAGCGTTATTTGGGATGCAAGCCCAACAAAGGGCTCGATCTATTACATCGTAGCAAGGAAGGCGGGAGCGGCGCCAAACCGCATAAACGACGGTGAAGAGCTTGGAAAGGTCAGCGGGACGTCTTTCGGCGATAAAACGGCGAAATCCGGCGTTGCTTATTACTATTGTGTATTTGCGGAGAGAGGCGGCATTTACTCAAAAGGGCTAGCCTCAACTACCGCAACAGCTAACCTGAACGAGATTGCTGATGTAGAAGCTGAGCCGGGCAATAAATTTGTCAAGCTCAAATGGTCGCCGCTGCCACAGGGCGCAGTCGCTAAGATTTACCGATCAGCCAGCGGCATCGAGGAGTACATTCAATCTTCAAGCTCAACAGGCTACACGGACAGTCCCCTGACAAATGGAACTGCATACAGATATCGCCTTGCGCTTGAGTACTCCATCGATGGCAAGAGACAAGAAACTAAAGGCGTATCTCTTATTGCTGAACCGGAAAAATTTCCAGAGCCCATCGCAGCCTTGAGGGTTAAACAAGCGAGCGAAGAATCATTCCATGCTCAATGGGACAGCGAAGAAAAAGCGGAGTTATTTTACTCCGAGCAAGAACCTCCGTTTAAGTATGGCGTTACGATTTCCTCCAAAAAACTCTTAGAATTTATGCAACCACTAGAGATAATAAAACGCGGTGATGGCTGGGCTCAGTTTTCTTACAAAGGCGAGCGGATCATCTATGTAGCGGCTATCGTAAAAGCAGGCGTTTCAGCTATATTCGGGAAGACTGTTCGGGTGCGCAAGGGCAAAAGCGTTGTTATTGAACACGTTTCCTTAGCAAATGAAAAACTTTGCATAAGGATAAAGAAGTATGAAGGCGCCAACCAGTATATGGTTCTATACAGGCACGACAAATACTCTGAGGATGCTGAAGATCCCGAAGCGAAATTCAAATATTTCACTGCTAGGCAACTTGACGCTGCTGGATGCCTTGAAATTTCTCCTGTAGCGCAGCTTGATTATTATTTAACCGTTTACGCAATTATGAAAGATGGCGACACGATAGATTTTTCTTCCGGGAAAGAATATTTGTTCAAAAATTCCCTCAAAGAAACAGTTATCTATTCGATCAAAAAAGGGTTTGGAAATAAAGCAACTATTAAATTCTCCTCAAATGAAACGACATTTACATTGCCGAGCATCGAAGTAATGTATTCAGTTGGCGTTCTGCCCATGCACAAGAGCAGTTCTACTCCTCTTGGCTCGGTTGCGGGCTTGGCAGTGGCCGGCGCTTATTCCGTCTCCTTAAAATTCCCGGGAAAGATACCCAAAAATGTCTACGTAAAACCGTTTTTGGCCGAGGATAGTCTGGATGGCCAGTTTACATTGCAAATTGCGTCGGGAACTACAAATAAAATAAATTAATATTGATCGAAGGCGAGGCTCTGAAATGGCCAATATATGTCCTTACTGCTTTTCAGATTTCAGTCCGGCCGCTAGCGAGTTTAGGTGCGTGAACCCTCGTTGCGTCAAGTCCGCAGATATTGAAGCAACGCAATTTCGAACTGGCTACATAGGCAGAACGTTGCCAGATGAGAGCATAATGCCTCGCGTTATGGGTCCGAAGTACTTTAAAGGGCTAGGCAGTTCGGCAGTATGTCCCGAGTGTAAAATAAAGTCGCATAAAAGGGTCTGTCCCGCATGTCACAATCCTATTCCAGAAAGCACCTTGACGGGAAAGGATATGATACTCTCCATCGTAGGTTCGAGAAACTCAGGTAAAACTGTCTTCATGGGCATAATCATTGAGGAATTGCGGCGCAGGGTCTTAAATAGCTTTGGCGGAGCAATGTGGGGTTTTGAGGATACTGCGCAACGATACGATAACGGCGTTTATAAGAAACTCTATAAAGAACTTTCAATGCCGGAGTTAACCGTAAGCGCTCTGGCAGATACGGATGAGAACGCCCATAAGCCGCTTATTTTCACAATGTCATTCAGAGGGTTCGGACAAAGGCTGAAGACTTTTACTATCGTTTTCTTCGACACCGCCGGCGAGGATATGAATGAATTAGACACAATGAGCACTGTAACGAGATATATCGCCAAATCAGCGGGTATAATATTCCTTATTGATCCGCTTAGCCTTCAAGGGGTGCGGGCGCTGCTTTCTGACGATGATGTAAAACGGTCAAATTCAATCGACTTCAATGATCAAGCAGGCGCAGGCGCTGTTATAGCGAAAGTTACTCAGCTTATTCGGAACGAGCGCCGCCTCTCTTACACAAGAAAGATAGACATACCTGTAGCCGCAGTGTTTTCAAAGTTGGATCCCATTGAGAGATTGTTTCCTAATGGTTCGACCACACTGAGAAACAGCCCTCATTGTTCTCTTCAGAAGTTTGACAGGAACGATCGCCAAATGGTGAGCGATGAAATACACTCGCTCTTGAATGAATGGGGCGCTGGATACTTCACAACCCAGTTGCAGACAGTCTATTCGAATTATTCGTATTTCGCGGTATCTTCACTTGGACTTGGAAACGCGCCTGACGAGAATAAAAAAATAAGGACGCCTCACCCGCACCGTGTTGAGGATCCATTGCTATGGTTGCTCAAGGAGAACAGAGTTATTTAGTAAAGCAGATGCCTTCGAACGAGCAGCCTAAACGAGGGGAGTTTGAATGAGTACAGATCAAGTAATTTATACATCATGCAAACGCGGGCGGGACGGGGTAAGCGACGGGCAGCAGATATACTCATATAGCGCAGGTTTTTCTGACGCTGGCAACGATGAAGTTCGAATGCAGTTTGGATATCCTAAGCCAAACTATCCCGGCGAAATTACGGAAGAGTTGATAGCCGGCTATCCTAAACGTTTTCAGTACAAACGTCTGAGTGATGGACGCGCCTGTTTTGCGCTCGGAACTTATTTGGGCAGAGATTACATGGGGTCTGCGGGGCGTTTAGGAAATTTTCTTTGCCATGTAGTCATATGCGGCTCCGACGATATTGATTTCTATCCGATAGAACTATATAAAAACGGCATGCTGCGCGAACGAATGGAGTTTAATGAGGTCAATAATCCTCAAAAGCCAGACTATTTGCCTAAACTAGAATTAGAGCCCGGATTTGTTGTTTCAAAGAACTCAATTATCGAGTTTCTCGGTTATGAAGGTAATCTAGACACATTCAAGACGATGCTTCGTTGCTTTCTTGCTTATGCCCGTAGCGGTAAACGTGTTGTAATATGTGACGACCCGGACAACATCGCGATGTGGATAGGAGCTCTTTCTTATGTGTTTCCTCTTTCTGCGTCGCTTGGCATTCCATTCTCGACATACGAATATGACCCTGAATACACGATATCCAGAGTTTTGGGCGTTATTCCGGAATATACGGCGTACGCTTGCGATATGACATCAAAGAATCATTATGTATTCGATAAATATTCTGGTTATTCCGCGGACGTTGATTTGGTTCCATGCGCGGAATCGTATATTAATTTCATTGAGCTTGGCATGTCTTTAGCCTATGAAGCGATAGAGAGTTTCAATGAGTTTATCTCGGAGCGGTTTGAGTGTTTGGGAACCGACGAGCGGTGGTATAGCGCCTATGCACTGTACAGTTTGATCTTGGACGGGGTTGAGTCCGCCACAGACGAGTCAATTGCACTTGCGTCAAGTTTAGTCATGGAAGTCGGCAATAGCAAATCCAAGTTTGAATTTGCCAGCGCTATAGCGGAAGATAAAGGCTTGACCAGCCTCTCATCAGACAAACTCATGTTTGTTGCCAGAAAAGCCTTTGACTTGTACGATTATCTTTCGTCTGAGTCGTTGCGCAAACTCATAAACGCAATCATAAATGGCCTTATCATTGAATTCTCGAAATCTGCCCAAGATCAATTTGAAAGTTTCCGAGAAGACGCTTCTCAGATGCTTAGTAAAGTGAACATTAAAATCAATTCGGAGTTTATGGCCAGCGGCGTTTCCGAAAAATTCATCCAAGCGGCAAAGCAAGGCAACAAATCTTGGAAATGGTCTTTTGCCGCAAGCACGATATACGGGTATGCCAAGGAGAAAAAGCTCCCAGTAGCAGAGATGCATCCAGATAGGCCAACAGGCGCTCTCCTTGCAGAGCTGGTAGCAATGGTATTCAAAGCCGATTATGCAGAGGCTAGAAAGATGATTCTTGATATAATCGACTCTCGAGGTTATAAATATGAAGATATCATTGATTTGGCCTATAACTTTGAAGGTTTATTATTGGAGTTACCGGGATCTAGAGGGCTAATAGCAGAACTATGGAGACATGCAACAAAATCCGCGCTCAGAACTGGAGCCAATCCGTTGCGTATAGCGGATATGTTCCTATACTATGAGAGATTCGAGTTGGTTATTGGTTTGTTTGAGGATGTCCTGGCTGGGAGTTCAAACGCATCGGCTATGCGCATAATGCTTGACAATTTTTTAAGCATCAAAAAAACGTCGTTTGTTGAGGAAAACCGATCCAAGCTGCTTGCTCTTTATTATGAGAGTCTAAGTAGACTGCCATTGTCTGAGACTGCGAAAGCATATAGAGAATTGCTCTATAGGATGATTAAGAATAGCCTTGTCGAGCCGTTTTCACTACAAGTAATTGAGAGAGTAATTTCAAGTTTTCCATATTCAAAGCTCTCTCAGGAAGAAGTGTCGCTGCTTTGTGATGCCAGCAGATATGTTACAAGTACTCTGCACAAATCTATGCCTCAGAAGATGGTACACCTTGTTGTTGGGCGCATGTTTGCGGAAGCGGATAACGTTCACAGCTTGAATGCTGCTATAAAGAATTCCAAGGATATTTTAGCAGACAATCCCTTTGATCTTAGCAAACTCAGTGATAAAAATCTCGATGAATATCTCGGATGGATTCTTGAAGGGATTGTTGTTTCCAGCAGATCGCACACAGATCTTCTAGACTCATTCGATATTTTCGGGGTGCGTGGAAATATCAAAGCCGATTTCATACGCAAACTGAGTGAGACTTGGCATAATGCCCACAAGAAAGTTAAAGGATTCGACGCTGACTTAATCATAATCGCTTTTATGCTGTCGTGCGGAACGGCAAAAGACCGCGAAAATTTCGGTAAATCCCTTAGTACAAAAGGAAAAAAGGAGCTGGAGGAGCTTGACGACGCTTTTAGAGGGCGCTATGCTTCTAATGCGCGGCTGATAGCATATTGGGACAGCGCCTGTGAGATAGGCGCTAAAACCAACGCGCTGATGTATGGATTAGGGAAGCTCTTGCGGAAAAACAAATGATATACTGATTTGCAAAAATGTATCGTTTTTAGGGCCGATTATCCACTTTCGCATTGAATAATCCGGCCCAAAACGGAACTTTCATACGCGAATCAGCATTCCTATTTGATAATCGCATGGCGGGAAAGGGGGTGACTGTTTATGGGCGTTCCCATGCCTGCTGGGGGTAATGGGCTAACAACGAATCCGGACGAGATAATTATGGCTGGCATTGAAATGGCAAACCAGTTCGCGAGCAGGAATTACCTCTCCGACTTAAGCAAGCTTAAACCTGTCGAGCTTGATCAGAAAAGGAAGTCATTCCTTGGAATTTCGCTATTCCTCATAACAAAGATTGTTTTAAACGAAGAAGAGAACATCAACGACAAACTTACCAGTGTTTATGCTGCAATGGGCGGCGCTGGGAGTACCGTTCTGCTTGTGATTGCAGGGCAAGCGACAGGAATAGAGTTTTACATTGGCGCGCGAAGCGACGCTGATCCCGAGTTAGCCAGCCATACACTGGAAAAAAGTTTGCGAGGCAACTTTCCAGGCATTCAACTTGATAAAGTAAAAGCTGGAGAAGTGCGTTGCTTGATGACAAAGCTATTGCCAGAAAAATACGAGAAAAAGTCCGTAGCAGCTGTTTCCGTTATTCCTGGAACGCGCGACGAAGACAAACAACGTTTCGTCCAAGGCTTAGAAAAGTTTATTGACGCTTTAGCTGGGGATTCCTATACTGCGGTACTAGTAGCCGAGCCGCTTGGCAGAGATGCGTTGGATGTCCGGAAACGTGGTTATGAGCAAATGTATACCTTGTTATCTCAGTTTTCTGAAATCAATTTCGCTTACAGCGAGAACAATAGCAGGGCTGTTTCAGAAGGCATAAGCCGGAGTTTGACTGCAAGCATCAACGATAGCGTCGCCGATACTATCACCACAAATGTATCAACTTCCGATTCTCGCAACCGATCTCATAACAGCGGCTCAAGCATGAATTTTTTCGGCTTGGGCCATAACAGCGGCTCAAGCCGCGGTACATCAAAGACTACAACTTCAGGTGAAAGCGCGGGGAAAACTGCAACTTACGGGACTGGCAGAAGCGATACAAAAGGCGCTAACAGTTCATCGACTGATACACTAGGCACAACAATAAATCTAACGACAACTCGCCAGAATAAAACTGTTCAAGCCCTAATGGAGATGATCGACGAACAGATTAAGCGTATTCGGCAGTGCGAGTCGTATGGGTTTTGGGATGTTGCAAGCTATTTTATCGCGGGCGAGTCTGAAACCGCGCTTGTTGCCGCCAATACTTTTAAAGCTATTGTTGCGGGCGAGCAGTCTGCTATCGAGAGTTCCTTCGTGAACCTTTGGGATGCGGATGACGATGAGCGTGATGTCGCCCTTGACCTTTTTATTATCGAGAGGCTGCGATATGGCGTTCATCCACAGTTCATACTGCCGCCGCCAGCTGGCGTGGCTGGCGATAATAAAATAATATCACCCGCAAGCGCAGTTAGCGGGGCGGAGCTTCCAATAATATTTGGATTGCCGCGTAAGTCTGTCAGCGGATTGACAGCAATTTTCAGCGCGGAGTTCGGACGCAATATAGCGGCTCATCGCGGCGCTAGAAGCTTTGAGATTGGATCAGTTTATCACATGGGAGAAGCAAAAGGCATTCGCGTCCCCATTGATATAGACAGCTTAGCCGCGCACTGCCTCATCACGGGTTCCACTGGATGCGGCAAATCCAACGCAACGTATAAAATTCTCGAAGAACTGCGGAAAAAAGGCATTACGTTCATGGTAATAGAACCGGCTAAAGGTGAATACAAAACAGCCTTTGGCGGTTTGCCTGGCATACATATATACACTACCAACCCGAAATACTTCAATATGTTGCGTTTGAATCCATTCGCGCTTAATCCCGAAATACATGTACTTGAACATCTTGATCGCTTAATTGAGATATTCAGCGCCTGCTGGCCTCTATATGCAGCAATGCCCGCACTCTTGAAGGCTTCTTTTGAAGAAGCGTATAGGTTGCATGGATGGGATCTGAACTTGTCCGTCCGCCACGAAAAAGGAATCGGAGAGTTCCCGACTTTTGCAGATATCCTTGAAATTCTGCCGAAGCTTTTGGAAGAATCGGAATTTTCGGCTCAGACGAAGGGCGACTATACGGGGTCGCTGGTCACGCGCGTACGATCGCTGACTAACGGGATTGTCGGACAGATATTCGGGGCGGACGCAATTGATGATAACGCTCTATTCAATGCTAATGTTGTTATCGACTTGAGCAGGGTGGGTTCAATTGAAACAAAGGCCTTAATAATGGGGATCCTCGTTTTAAAGCTGTCTGAGTTCCGCCAATCGGAAATGCTTGGGCATGATTTGCCGCTGCGGCATGTTACGATTCTTGAAGAAGCTCACAATCTCCTAAAGCGCTGCTGTACGGATCAGGGGCAGGAATCGGCTAATGTCCAGGGTAAGTCTGTCGAGATGATAAGTTCATCAATTGCTGAGATGCGTACTTATGGCGAGGGTTTTTTAATTATTGATCAGTCGCCGTCCGCCGTGGATATATCCGCGATAAAGAATACAAATACGAAGATTGTGATGCGTACGCCAGAAACTGACGACTGCGAAGCCATTGGACGCTCCATAGGACTTAACGAGATGCAGATTGCAGAACTTTCGCGCTTGCCGCGCGGTGTAGCGGCCATTTATCAAAACAATTGGCTGGAAGCTGTGCTTTCGCTAATAGATTGCTATGAAAAGAAGCATAGCCTCAAGAGTCTTCCAGTCAATAGCCGGCAGCCCGCATTGAACCTAATCGGCGACTTGACACTTGAATTCATTAAGAAAAAGCGGCTGAAATTGAAAATTGACTTCAAACTGCTTGACGACAAGATCAAACTCTCACCTGCAACCGAAAGCGAGAAATCAGTCGCTAAGCGTTTAATACGGGAGTATAAGCCCTTTGAGCCGAACAATGGCCCTGAAAGAGCCAGGGCGTACTATCGGCTGCTATTTTTGCTGCTCAACTGTGAAGATCTGTTTCGGACGCATGCGAACCTGTTGCCGCCAGGCGTAAAGAACGCCGCCGACATTACGCAGGAAAGCGTAGATATTTGTCTGAGTTGGCGCAGACACTTCAATAACGCCTTAGAGGAGTATTTAAGCCTTGGAAAATTTACAAGCGATGAAATCAATTACCTGATGCACTGCCTAATACTGCACAAGATTGAGACGGAGAAGAAACCCGATCCATATCGGGTTCTGAGGAAAGTGCTCCTAAAAGAGAAAACGTAGCTCAAAACCAAAAGGTGAACTGCAATGAGTAAGTCTAGCGATGTATCTGATGATATTGAAGTAAACGAAGCACCGGAAAAAACTGAAGCCGAAGGTCCTGGCGATCTTGAATCTGACGACGTGCCAATGGAAGCCGACGCCGATTCGGACGTTGGCGAAGCCGAAGAGTACGATAAAGATAAATGGAATGAAGCTGATGAGGGGTACTATCAAAACTCAATCCACAATCCTGACAGCAAAGTGGCGCAGTTGGGTAAATACGACGCCAATATACCCGAGAACTCATATGAAGTTCAGGCGGAAGGCAATGAGTACAAGTACTTCAGCAATCCGGACTACAGTAAGTTTGCAGAAGAGCATGGCTTATCCGACGACGAAATGTACGAAAAGTTTAATAAAAAGTATCTGGACGAAGAAGTCGCTGGTAAAAGCTGCGAGGTGCAAACTTCTCACGATCCGGAGAGTTCCAGCGGCGCATTCGGAAGAGAAGCCAACTACCTTTCTTATGTACATGGATATGAGTATAACGAAGATGACGGCAGAATGTACCCGCCGGGAGAAATGCCCGAAGAGGGTTCAGATTTGCCAGTAGATGAGGATGACGAAATGAGCCGGTGGCGATATGACGATTAACGAACTTCATGATGCCGTAAAGCGGTTTTTCTTCGGAAAGGCTGAACGCTTGTCGGTCAGCCCAAGCTATCGCCGCGTTTCCTGCGTGATATATGAGAGTTTTCGGCTTGAGTGCTTTCTTTCCAACTCAGGCGATAAATTCAGAGCGCGGCTTTGGGTTGCCCCATTTGCTCACGTTGACTCTTTCTTGGGAAAAAGCATCAGCGAAACAGCGAAACCGGAAGAGGTTAAACAGAGCCTAAAAACCATTGATTCTTATTGCAGGCTGAGGCTGCCGGAGAAGTTTTTAGCGCCTTATGACAAGCAATCCCGTATGGTCTCGAAACTTGACGGTAACGCGCGTTGGAGAGCGCTGGTACTTGAACCAGCCGGCGCGGTTGCACAAAAAAACATAGGTGATGCTATTGTGGCGATTGAAATCAATCAGCTGTACGCAATTGCAAAAGGTTTCTTCGGTGTGAGAGCTGAACAATGGAAAATCGATGAAAAACGAATGTGCATTGAGTTCATTTTGTATGATACTTATCTCGTACATTGCGGCATTGAGCCTCAAACGGGCATGTTCAGCGCGCGTATAGTGATGGGCGAAAAGTTCGCTAGCAGCGCTTTCATGGGGAAGTTGCTGCCTCTTAGCGCTGACGAGGCATCGGTGCGGCAGAGCCTGAAGATAATCGACGAACAATGTCGCTTGCGTCTGCCAGATAAGTTTTTAGTGGCGTTCGAACTCTATAAGAGAACAAAATCATGAATTGAAGGGAAAATATTGAGTGAGGCAAGTGAAAGCGATGCTATACCGATTTTCATCAAATGCGTCTTTTTTTGATTGAGTGGTGTGAAATGCCGACATTGAAAATCAGTATAACAAGACAGCTGAAACTCAAGAAACCCACGAGGACGACTGTGCTCTAGAAAATAAATATACCGATTTTCATCAAATGCTCCTTTTTTTGGCGCTGGATTATCCACTGAGCAGCGCGAATGCCGATGCCAGCATTTCGTACCCTCAAAAAGGCAGTTTCCTGTGAAAATCAATATAAAAAACAACAATAAAGGCGGCGGCCGCAAACCGAAGCTCTTCAAGGCGAAATATACCGCTTTTCATTAAATGTTCCTTTTTTTGTTGATTATCCATTGAGTGGTGCGAAATGCCGATTCGGCATTTTGCAATAGCTGTACAATCAAGCTCCAAAAAAGGCAGTTTAGTACGAAAATACATTTTGTGGACATTTGTCCATGCCTCAAATACACAAATGGCTTAATATTTTCATCCTTAGTGGTGAAGCGAAGCTTCATAGGGGTTTCTATGAAAAGCAGTATAAAACAGGAGGAGCGCTGCTTACCGAAAACTAATGGCGGATTTGGCGTGCGATGACAGGAGGATAACCTGCGTCATTGCCCCTCAAGCCCAATTCTATAAACACTGCGTCTTTTCACAGGAAATTAGCGGGGGCGTTTGACTTGACAAACGACGATGTCAGTGATGTAAATGAGATAAACCCTCCTGAGGGTAAAGCTTCGAACATAGGCGGCCTTAAAGAAGAACCTGTCATTGAAGGCGAAGAGGATAAGGAAATATCAAAGCCCGAGGAAGAGATGCCAAAAGGAGAAGTTGAAACATCGACTTTTAAAGGAAATCTGGAGGAGGATGCTCTTCCGGAAGAAGGCGAAGAAGATGCAATAGCCGAGGAGAAAGTTGAAGCGCTTGAAACCACTGGAATAACCGCAGAACAAAAGGCTGAGCTAAAGGAACAATCCGGGTGGTCCAACGAGATTATTGACAGCTTGCGTTCTTTGGAAGAAGCTGAGATCTATCAAGAAGCTGGCTTAAAACAAGAAAAAATCGGGGAGAAATACGCTCTCGCAAAAGAAATTGATTTTGATTCGCCCGATGAATTCGGAGTAACAAACAGGCAGCGAATCGATAGCGGCCATTCTCCTGTAGACGCGGACGGCAACACAATCTATGTCCATCATATCGGACAGCACAAGGATTCTCCTTTTGCAGAGTTAACTTACAAAGAACATATGCAAGACGGTCATAATGCAATTTTACATCCCAAAAGAGAAGAAAGTGAAGTTCATGGAGCAGGGAGCCATTGGGATTCAGAAAGGATGGCATATTGGAGTGCGCGTTTGGAGGAATATGACAGTTGAGTCAACAACCCGCCGCCTAATGTCTCAGGGCTAAAGCCCTTTGATATTTAAGGCTGGAGAGGAATACGCCATAAAGATTGATTTCCAGTCTTTTCAAAACAATGCGCCTAAATTGAATTGATTGAATATAAAGTTCGATCAGTTTTTCTTTGGATAGAAGAAATTGCAGTTTGGATGCCAAGTGCACGCAGGAGACGGATCCCAGAGCTGACATAAACGGACGCTGATCAAAGTTTATGCTCGTTTTGAATTAAAGCGGAAGAAGGCGGCAGACAGTCATGAATAATATTATTGCTGCAATTAGATCTTTGAGTGGTTTGCGCTCATTAAAACCTGCGTCCGCAGAGGACATAGCAGAGGCTGAAAAACAATTGAATCTGCATTTTAGCGATGAATTTATCCAGTATCTGTCTGAATATGGCGCAATCTATTCAGATGCAATTGAACTAAAAGGCATTGCTAAAACAAAAGGCGTTAATGTGGTGTCGTTTACCAATATGGTGAGGGATGTGCGTCCTAACATTCCCAAAAACTTATATGTAATTTCAGAAACAGGTTATAATGGCATTATTGTTTGTCAGGATGAGAATGGTCTTGTGTACGAATTGAAACCGAATGAAGATGCAGTTTGCATTGCTTCTTCACTCGAGGAATATATCAAAGGCAGGCAGAAGAAATCAGATTAAAGAGAAATCCAGCGCTGATAATCTTAAATGAGAGCATGATATTTCATATTTTAATTGCTACCGCTTTGCAATCAAATGTACCGATTTTGATGCCTGATTATCCATTGAAGGGTGCGAAATGAATATCCACATTTCGCACTAACTGTATAATCCGACATCAAAATTAACTATTCAATGCAAAGCAGTATAGCTACAACCAGGCGGCCGTTAAGAGTCCGAGGGATCGCAACGGGGAGTTCAAGTTCAGGATCATCCCCAAGAACGCGCGCTCCGTCGCCGGCGTCGACGAGAAGATCATGGGGCTCTACTAGGCGGCGATGTACACAAGGGACATCGCTGAGCAGGCTGGCGAACTCTACGGGATAAGCGTCTCCGCCGGGAATGTCTCGAACGCTGCCAACGCCGCTGTGCCGGAGGTTCATGAATGGAACGGCAGGCCCCTAGAAAGCTTGAAAACCGCGGGATTTCCGCCCCGCACCCCCACCATGACTGGGCGTGAAGCCGGGGTTTCCAACCCTGCCTTCCGGGCTTAATGGTTTGGGCGTGCGACCACCGTCAAGGGGCTTTCGCGGCATATCCTCAACGTAGAGGCCGCGCGTTTCCGGTATTCCACAATCCCCTTGACTAGTGCTGTAAGTCTCAAACAAGTAATATTACTTTAACATAATATAGATTTCTGAATTTGCAAAAACCCGACCCCAAAATCACTTAATGCTCAGGATATTTTTTTAATTATATCGGC
>JAISZB010000004.1 GCA_031269465.1 Clostridiales bacterium
GAAGTGTAAGGGCTACTTTCTTTATTTCAGCGGGCTGGAATGATCCGCAACCCGCCGTCGTCCTATTTTCGTCGTTTTTCATAGCGGTGTCGACTTGAAAGTGGTATTCTTCAACGCACCAGTGCTTTCGTACGGCATAAGCAAAAATATCCAAATTTTCTACGCTTGAGAAGAAGTATCGATAGCCGGCTTCGGGAGGCTTATAGGGATTGTTCGGTATTTTTGCCGTGCGGACGCATCCAGCGGAAGCGAATCCGGGGAATTTTTTGCCCAGTCCAAGAGATTCGACGTCCAACGCCAAAAAATAGTCCCTCGCGATAAGCGCCCCGTGGCTGCAGTCCAGGGTTCTTTTCGCTATTATTCCTGAAAATGCAGGAAGATCCGGCAGCGCTTCAGCCGGCTTCAGCGCTGCGGAGCAAGCGCAGCCGCCCTCAAAAAGCGGCGCAGCGCCTGAAAAGCCGAAAATGCCCTTTATCGACCTGAAAGCCTTCTTGTTGTTGTCTTTCGCCGCGGAAATCCAATGCATCCCGCCCTCGGCGCAAGCCTCCATCGTCGCGGAGCGCGCGGCTCCGGCGTCGGCGGCCGAGACGCAGCCTTTGAATTCGCCGCTCCCCAGCATTTCGGCAAGCGCGTTCGACTCGCTCGATTTGCCGCTTATTTCAGATGTTTTTATCAGAATTCCAGCGCTGGAGTCGAAAAGATTCTCCGATCCCATCGCCCTTCGGCAGCCGCCGACGCATCCGCTGCGGCCGGATCCCGCGGATTCCTGGCCGTCCGCCGACAGGATCCTGATCCCGCAGCCGGGATCGCGGAGCGGATTCACTGCGGCATTAATGGACGGCATTATATTTTCCGCCATTTTTTCATATATATCGGTGCCGGCCTTCTCGAACGCATGCCGAAACGCGCCTTGATCCTGCGTTTTGCCGCCGCTCGGGAAGCGGACTATATCCTTCAGCCACTCCTTGTTTTCGGCGACGAACGAGCATATTTGCCCATAATCGACAAATCCAGCCATCGTCGCCAAAACCGCCGTCAAGGCCAAGTCGGGCGGCAAATAGTCGCAATAGCCGGCAAGGCGTCCGTCAGGCCGAGCGCGCCGTCCCGCAAGCTGGACAGCGCCTTCGCGGCGTTCCCCGGCAAGGCTCGCCAGAGCGGCTGCCGCTGGCCTTCGAAAGGAAGGCCTGCAGATCCGGCTCGAATTTTCTGGCAACCTCAATTTCCGGATTTCTCCGGACGATTTCGAGCTGCAGCCGGCAACTTGCATAGTAGAGTTCATTCGACAATTTCTGCCCTTCGCTCGGATTCGCCTGGGCCGGGGCGGGAGGGACGGGCCTGCGCCCCAGCCTTTTCCTCAATTCTTCTTCGCTCTGCGCGTCGCTGTGGGTTTTCATATAATCATCTCCTTATCTCAGTTGTACACCGGATAAGAAGCTTTGCAGACGCGCAAATATCAACAATAACAGGCAATTTAAATTAAATTTCATTAAATTGAATCAATTTTAAGTTGATATTTTGTCGAATTCGATTTTGATTCAGCAAAAAATATCATTTAATTTTGACTTGGAGAGTGATTGTAATTTATTCAATTATTCAGCGCAATTCGACATTTGCAACTTATTTTAATTAAGCAAAGCTGCATTGTGTACGCCACAAAACACCAGTTAACGCATTATGTAATGGGCGCTAAATTGTCCTGTGTTTTTTGAGACGAAAAAGAGGATGAAACCTCGAGATTTTGATCTTTATGAAATATTTTGCGCGATACTCTGCGTCCTCAAAACAGCCGCGACATGGAGGGAATTCCAGACGGCTTTTCGAATTGCCCCGTAGCCTGTTGCTATTTCGGATCTTGGTCGGAAAAGGATGGATCTGGAAAGAGCGCGATCGACAAGGCCCCTGGCGAGCTGATGCTGGGGGAGCGCGCGGTAAATGGAAGAAAAGTCAAGGCTTCGATGATCATCGTCGATTCAAGGAGCGCGGAAAATCCAGATACAGCGGAAATAAATGGGCATGATGGCGGAAAGCAGATCTCAGGGGCGGAAATCCACATCGCGGCCGGCGTCCTCGGACTGCCGTCCGCCGTCGGCACCGCGCCGGCGAATGCTTCAGACCGCAGCGGCGCGCTGCTCATAATAGGGGTAAGAATCTGCGGATTTGAAGGATTCTGTCGATACCGGTCCTCGCGGACGGCGGAAATGCAGGCGCTGACAGTGCGGACGGAGTTGGGGTCAAGTCTTGCGGCGTCCTATGGCGCGCGCAATTTCGTCGCCCGGGGACATCTAAGCATTGGAGAGCGAAAACGCAGCAATCTCGTATAGATTAGCCGAATTGGGCATTATCTTCAACCTGGGCTAAGGCTATTTTTGGCATTGACGCAGTTGTTCGCGCGCGGCGATTTGGAATTTAAGCTTTGCGGAACTCGTTGCCGCACTAAAATTGCAGTCCAATCCTGGTATCGGAAACGGGTCGGCGCGATATGCCGCTAAGCGGGCGATGAAATGGCCGGATGTTTTCTGCGAAGCTGGCAAGGGGTTAAAGAAAGCCCTCGCGCCGCGCTAACCGAAGTAAATGCTGAAACTAAGCGAATCGTGGACAGCTGACTGCAAATCGGCATAACTAAAAAAAGTGCGTTTGATATAGTGGGAAGGAGAAAGATGATTCATTCAACAACGTATTCATCGCCTTTAGGCAAGCTTTTACTGGCCGCAAATGGTGCAAGCCTTATCGGAGTGTGGATGGAAGGGCAAAAGTATTTTGGCGGAGCAATAACGGAAGATATGACTGATAAATCTGATTTGTCGATATTGATTGTGGCAAAAAAATGGCTTGATGAGTATTTCGCTGGGCTAAAACCGGCCATTTCCGATTTGCCTCTGGCACCTGAAGGCAGCGCGTTTCGCAGGGCTGTATGGGATATTCTATGCGGGATTCCATATGGAGAAGTCACCACTTACGGCGATATAGCAAAGACTATGGCTGGCGCAACGAACGAAATGTCTGTGTCAAGCCAGGCAGTTGGCGGCGCTGTCGGCCGCAATCCTATTTCCATCATCATTCCCTGCCACCGCGTTATAAGCGCAAATGGCAGTTTAACGGGCTATGCGGGTGGCATTGACAAAAAATATTATCTGCTTGCGCATGAAGGCGTTGATATGTCCCGTCTGTATAAGCCCGGCAAAGGTAAAGCCCGTTAAGAATCCAGCAAAGCGGCATATCGTTCGGTTTATGGTTTTGATTTGTTTCAGGCTGGCTTGAGCCGCCCTCTCAGAAACATTGCCGGGATGGCAGCATTACTGATTCGCGGGCAAATGCACCTATTTTGGAGTTTGACCATTCGCTTTCTCGTTGTAGCGTCAAGCTCCAATATAGGCATTTCATTTGCTAATCAGTATAAATGAGCGCATTTATTTTCTTCTTAATTTCTGTTTGCCCGCGTCGTCTCATCAACTGTAATTGCCGGATGACTATACCTTCCCTCTGCGTTGCGTCTTATCCTGATAATTTATCGCGGCTTTCGGACACCATTCGATGCACGTCACGCAACCTTCACAATAATGCAAACATCCGATACGATACAGCCCTCATCATTATGCGGCAGATTGCTGGTATAGGAGACGACCGTCAGATATACTGCTTAGCACTTGATAGTTCCGATTATGATGCCGGATTATACAATTAGTAGGAAAATACATTTTATGGACATTTGTCCATGCCTCAAACACACAATTGCCTTAATATTTTCACCATTGGCGGTGAAGCGCAGCGTCATAGGGGGTTAGTGCGAAATGTGGATATAGTTATTTAGCACCCTTCAAGGATAATCAGGCATCAAAATCGTTACATTTGACTGCAAAGCGGTATAGCCGATGCCTATGATTGCGCCGCAATCTAAAGCCTTGATATGAAGGCGATGCGTCAGGCCTTGAATTTTATCGATTAGGCAGACGGCATTGGATGGGGGATGTCCGCCCGGCTTTTTGAATGCAAGCTGTACGGACAGGGAAAGAGTAATGGCTCCCATCCAGCAAAGCGTGTTCTGCTTGCGGCGCGAAAAAGAACGAACTAACTTTTCCGGAGCGGACGCATGTCTGCGGCTGCTGCAATATCCTGGACAGGGGCGCAGATGCACCCTGAACATCAAAAACGGGGCTTTGCGCATGTTGAAGGCGGACTGAGAATAGAAGCAGACAGCCGCGGGACGCACGGTGCCGGCTCGTGGAATTCCCGCGCCGATAGGCGCATGGCGCGAGAAGCCCCCCGCCTCAAGCGCTTTGCGCGCGTATGCGATGCTGAGCGCTAGGCGGCGGGGCATGTCACTCAATATCTCTTATTGGCAAGGTTCTATTCGCCGCCTGTATTTTTTTGCAAGTCCACGTTCGTAGCTTTTTTGTCGCTTCCGGCCAAGACGTGCAACGAGTACCCGCCCTCCACAGTATATAGCATATTGTAGGCATTCATATTGGATGAAACATTGGATCCTTTGTACTCAACCAAATCAGAAATCGTAAGTTTCGCTTTACTCGCGACGAAATCCTGGGCTTCTTTAAGCGTCATTACTTTATCGCCAAGGGTTCCAAACCAGTCAGACGGTATAGTGATGATTTCCGGCGACTCTGCATTTTCGTCAATGACAAACTCGGCGTATACAGTATATGGCGTGTACGTTGCGGGTTTGCCTTCGTGGGTTTGATAGTCAGTCCACACCTCCGTGGCAAACCGATATGCGCCGTCACTCAATTTGTCTTTGAGCATTTCGGGATAGAGCGAATAGTCGCGGCTGCTTTTAGGCTCAATCGTATAGAGCGGTTCGTTAAATCCGATGTTATCCGCGAACGTCACGACTTCCCAACCGCCTGCAATCTGCTTTTCAATCGTAAACAGCTCGCCGCAATGAATATCTTCGGTTCCTAAATTCATAAGCTGCGCGGAAATGGATAGATATTCGGAATTTATTGGGCTGTCATTGACGCCAAAGTATACGCCGGGGTTTTGTGCAGGCAGGGGCGTTGGTTGCGTTGTTTCGGCTGCGGTTGAGGGGTCTTGGTCAAGCGAGTAGCGGTAGTCGTCTATGCGAACCGTAAGATTTACCGTTGCCAAATCACCGCTCTCCCCAACCAGAACCATCGAAATTCGGTCGCCGTTTTCGGTTGTGTTATCGGGCGTCCAATGCACAATCGGCGTACTGCCAAAATCGCGCTCGGCATAAGTGCCAAGCGTTGTGATTATATTATCCTCCAAAAGACCGAAATCGCCGCTCTCACACGAGTATTGAACCGTTGCAATGCCGCTTATATGCCCTTTTATGTGCAAATGTATACCCGGAACGCTCGACATTGTAAACATATATTCATCGGGGGTTGGAGTAACCTCAAATACAGTTTGGAATACGAAATACGGGTCATATTCCGGTGCGGTTGTGGGCATTGTCGGCACATTCAAACTTCGACCGTCAGCGGTTGCCCAAACAAGCCTGTGTTCGTTATTGGTATATACAAAACGAATTATTATATCGTTTTTGTCTCTATATTCTTCATAACGGAGATTTTGCTCTCTGTCTTGCCAACCGATTTTGCCTTTCGAGCCGAGAGTTTTCTCAATTTCTTCAATCTTCGGAGTGACGGGACTTGAATAGCCAATGTCTTTTTCACCATTCGCTCGTGCGACCCACATTTCCGCTGTGTCATTGTAATCAACTATTACAGAGAAAAACCGAGTGATTCTTCCCTCATCGTCCGTATCAAATCGGACTTTATTGTAATTATGCTTATAGCCGCTAGAGATATTGCGCGATTCAATTTCCTGAAGCTCAGCCAAATCAATAGCGTTAATGTCCGCGCCAAGTTGAAATCCATTAAATGCAAAGCGGCTGAAATCGTAGTTCGCAGAGTCGCCTGCCTGCCCCGATGCGCCGAGCGCAACCGCCGTACTGATGGTCGCTATAATCAGCGCAGCCGAAATGACAATCGTGGAGCGTGTGTGTTTCTTACTTTTCATAATTGCGCCAAGCCTTTCTTTGAGGTCTTTCTTTTCCTCGCACATTGTCGTTGAGAGTACCGTTCTCGGCGTTTTGATATCGGCGGCGACGTAAATCATCGTATCGCCGTAACTTTGCTTATCCGAAGCATTAAGGCCACGAATAACCGCTTCGTCGCAGGACAACTCGCAAGCGCGGTCAATCTCGCGGCGAACGAGCCACACAAGCGGATTGAACCAATGAACCGCGCCCGACAAGACTGACAGCCACTTAACAAGAACGTCGCACCTCCGTAGGTGAGTGAGTTCATGCCGCAAGATTGTGTGAAGCTGCGCATCCGTATATTCTCGGTCGGGCAGGATTATCGCGGGTGTGAACAACCCGATCAGCATTGGCGTAGCCGCAATCGGATTGCGGTACAGTTGCGGAATACGATTGTTGCCGGAAAGTTCCGCGAGCGCAACGATTTCCTCCGACCGCGCCGGAGCGTTGCGGAGTTTCAGCTTTCCCGTAAATAGAGTATATGGCGTCAGGGTTATTATCAGAAACGCGAACATACCGAGCATCCAGCCTATATGCAACCAGTCCTGCGCCTCCTGCCACCACACGGGCGGCGTCAGCGCGTCAACCTCGTCCATATACTCATCCGGTACGCCGTTATTTACTTCATACGGCGCGGTACGTTCAAATATTTCCTCGTTCGTCACAAAAATGCTCGCCACTGTGTCGTGAATCGTCGGCGTACTCACGGCCGCAGGCAGTTTTACAAACTGCGAAAACGGCACGATTAGCGCGGCTATTACCACAAGCCACAAATAATATTGCGCCGACTTGGGCAGACGGCTTTTTGCGAGCGGTTTTAGCAGAAAAAGCAGCGCCGCAATTACGCTGCCCGTGATTGACATCGCAATGACGGCGCGAAAGGTGTTGTAATCCGCAAACAGTTCATTAATTAGCGCGAATGGGTTAGGGTTAGTCATTGCCGCCGCCCTCCATTCTGAAATATTCTTTCAGTTCGTCTATGTCGCCGTCGGTCAGGTGTCCGTTACGAACCATAGCGAGAGCGAGTGTCTTTGCGCTCCCGAATTTTTCAAGTACTGACTTTTCCTCCGCAAGTATGTACTCGTCCTCTGTCATGAGCGGAATGAACTGCGCTGCGCCGTATTTGTCAAGGTGCGTGATAATGCCTTTGTCGCGCAGACGCGACACGAGAGTGTGAATGGTGGACTTGTTCCACCCCTTGGACTGTTCAAGCGCCGCCCGAAGCCGAGCAATCGTCATTGCTTGCTCCGAATGCCAAAGCAAGCGCATAACTTCGAGTTCAGCGTCGGTGATATTTTTATTCATAGAGGAACCTCCGATTTATCAGTGTAATTATATTTTACAACTGTAAACCGTAATTGTCAAGAGTCAATCCGATACTTTTTGTGAACAAATACCTTTGGAGAGTTGCAATCTGATGTTAAAAAAGGGGTTGATAAAGCTCGGCCGACGCCCAAATATTTAAACCTTTTAACGACGGAATAAAGGAGGGTTTGACAGCCGCAATCCGCTTGCTAACCTCAAAAAGGCGCAAGCCGCCTCTAGACGGTAAAGAGAATGGATAGTACAAGACAACAACAAAGCGGGATAGCCATTACAGGCCGTCCCGCTTTATAAAATCATTTAATTGGCAGTGAGTCTACATTCTTACACATGGACAATCTCATTGTTATAGTTCATTGTTTTCGTCAGTTAGGTTATTTGTGTTTGGTTGTATGTCCTAATTAGGTGTTGCTCGTTTATGTTGCGGTTAGCAGCTTTTTAAGCTGGGATTTCAATTGGATTTCAACAAGATTAAGCCTAGGCGTTTAGTTCGGGAGAAGAGTGGTGGAATAAGTCAGTCAAACCATACTCTTAGCGGATATTTCACAAATCTATTTTTTCTCGGGATAAGACAGGGCGATGTCGATGAACTGCACAACAACTCGGCAGACGCGGCCTTCCCCGTCATAGCCAAAGTAAACGGGGTAAAAGCCGTCGCCGAATCCACTTTGGAACATGGGAACGCTCAACTCCGTGCCAGGGAGCGGAAAATTGATCCAGTCTCCATCCTGCTTCTGGAATCGAGGAAACTTTTTTTGGCTGTTCTTGAATTCCTCAGAAAAGAAACTGTCATAGGCATTATAATCTGGGTTTTTCTTTTCCCAGGCTTCGATAAAGTCGCAGTATGCATCCCTCGCCTCAATGTCTACAATGGTGCCGAGCCCCGCATCTACGCAAAATCCAGAATACGCTTCTTCTAATTCGCTCAAATCCTCGTCGCTATGCAACGCTTCGATGTAGTATATGGCTTGTTCATTGTTGAAATCTACCTTAACGGCGGCGTAGCGGTAATGATTTTCCTGCTCTTCGACCACAGCGGCGGTCAGCGGGAAAATTCCGGTGGGCACGGTGGTGAAATAGGGGTCAGCGCTTCTGTCTAAATAGACTAAAGGGTCAACAGCTAAAATCTTGCCCGTAGGGAAGTTCACCAAACCCATGTCGAGCAGATGCACACTTTTTCCGGAAATCTCCGTCTCGGTAAAATATGAGTTCAGATCGCAATTCTGCTCCAGCTTGCCCTTAATCTTTTCGTATTGAGCAAGCTATTCTTCTGTAGGGAGAGTTCTTGAATTTTCCATCATATTCTCCCGCCTTCCTTCAAGGATTTTCTTTGCGCATTCTTGCTTTGCTTCTTGGTTGCATAACTCTTCATATTTGCTTTATATTCAGATTTGCAACCGCATGCGACTATTTTGGAGATTGGCTGTCCACTTTAAAGGTGCGATTGATATCGGCATTGCGCGCTCACTGTAAAGTCAAGACCCAAATTAGGCGGTTTCATATGCATATCATAACTCTCAACGTCTAAAAATCGATGCTCGGGACTCCACACTCAACAGCTTTAGATGATGCGCACTGGAAAGTTCCTGTTTAGAGACTGGATTAAGCAGTGCTTAAAATACGGTTCCAAAATCGGGTGAATTGAACTGCGCATCTGCATATAAGCTCCAGGCTATATGGTGGAGTTCCATGAAAGAGCAGTTTGGATTGTCTGACAAATCAGAATAATTCGTCCTCATATAGCCTGCAAATCAGCATATACATATTTGCAGCCAAATGTAACGATTTTTGAGCTTGATTATCCATAGAG